>CAYVOY010000078.1:0-6494 GCA_964453395.1 uncultured Anaerolineaceae bacterium | reverse complement strand
GTTTCAGCGATTTCGAGCGCTTGCTCTCCGGTATCGGGTTGAGAGATGAGCAAATCTTGAATGTTAACACCGCAACGAGCGGCATAGACCGGATCGAGAGCGTGTTCCATATCGATAAAGGCTGCCGTTCCGCCTAATGCCTGACATTCTGCCACAATATGCTGGCAAAGCGTGGTCTTACCGGAGGATTCGGGCCCGTAGATTTCGGTGATGCGTGCTTTTGGGATACCGCCAACGCCCAGCGCCATATCCAGCGAAAGTGAACCGGTTGGGATGGATTCAACTTTCATATGCGCTGCTTCGCCGAGGCGCATAATTGAGCCTTCGCCATATTTTTTGACGATGTCGTGCAGTGCACGGTCGAGAACAGCTTTTTTAGCTTCACTGATGTTTGAGTCAGCGGCTTCTGTTGCGCTTGCTTTTTTCTTGGTTGCCATAGATCACTCCGGTCTAATCATTACTTTTCTATAAATATAGCACAATTGTTCGAGTCGTCAAGGCTGAACTTACTATGAAATGCGACGAGCTTCGAGGTAGAAACGTTTGTCGTGGGCATGTCCCATTGAGAAAGTTTTGCGCGGCAAGGATCCGTCGACAATCACTGACTTGAAGAAGTTGTCTTTCTTAATTGGTGGGACAAAGAAGCCGATATTATTCGCTTTTTTGCTCAATTTATCCAAAATCTCATCGCCGTGAACGTAGTCGATTTCGCAGTTTTCGCTTTGTTTAAGGTAGCCGTCCAAAAATTCTTGTAAACTGCCGACTGCCAGGTTTTGTTTAGGGGCAGAGAGTTCCGCAACTGTGTAACCGTTTTGGTCAATCATGCCAAAGCGCTGCAGATTTTCGGGGCAGTTCATGACGGTCTCTTTCATCTCAGCGAAGTCTTTGCAGGCTGTGATTTGAATGTTTGGCTCAAAATGCTTGCGCAGTTCATCGGTAAAATCGGCCGGGACGTTGAACATCACGCGGTGGATTGGTTCAAACTTGAGGGATGGGTCGTGCAAATTGACCAGTTCGACCAAAGCGTAACGGGCGGGATGGTCCATGCCAACGCTCGGTTTCAGTTCTTCCCAAAGGCTTTTGGCGGTCGCGAGGCTGTGATTGCCATCACCAACGGCGAAGAGCAATCGATGTTCGAGGTCAACATCGCCATAGCGTGCGCGATATTTTTCGGGCTCGAGCAGTCCGGCGATATGGTCGATTGCCTCGTTCAGCGTTTGTGGGTCTTCAATCAGGTGCCCGGTGATGTGTCCACTGCCTTGCATCAGCTCAAAATCATAAGCCAGCGGCAGGTCTGACTTTTGCGCCAGAATCGGTTTGAGAACTTCAAAATCGGGGTCGTCGTAGAGCACCAAAATGTGGGGGAGTTCCAAAGGAGCACCGCTGCGAACCTGCATTCGGGGTGGCAGGCGATCTAAAATTGTGCCTTCGGTTGCGCGGGTAAGCGATTGGGAGCCTTTATTGAAATCGTAAGTTTCCAGATCGAGCGCGACAACCAAACCGGTTTGAATCGCATTGCCAACTGTGCGTTCAACGAGGACGAAACCGTTATGTGCTTCAAAAACGTCCGAAGCCAGATATTCATGCATTTTTTCTTGCATATAGGCAATTCGTTCAGCTTTATCGGGTCGGGTTAGCCAGGCTTCGGGCAAAATGAGGTCGTAAGTGGAGGGGGCATCACCGACGGTGTTTGCAACCGCTTCCCAATATTCGGGTTCGGAGGTGAACTGGTCGCAGGCAATCACAGCCCACTTGTGCAGGTCGATATGTTTTGCCGGCAAGAGAACTTCCGGGATTTGGATTCCAACTTTTTCGCTATTTGTCATGGGAAATCATCAGTCCTTTTTTATTATGGTGAGTTTTCCCAATTGTAACAGGGAAATAAGGAAACAGAGGATGTTAGTGCCAAGTGCTGAGAGCCAGGGTGGCCCTTGGCCCTTGGCCCTTGGCCCTTGGCTCTTGGCCCTTAGCACTTGGCTCTAACAACTTGGCCCTATCCCCTTGGCTCTTGGCCCTATCCCTTCTCTTCCGGTAAATAAACAATGCCAATTGCGCCGGGGCCAACATGAGTGCCAATAACTGCGCTGACTTCGCTAAGATATTCATTGCGAATTTTGAATTTGTGACGGGCTTGGGCGGCAATTTCTTCGGTCATCTTTGGAGCATTAGCAGTCAAAACGCTAAAATATTCAATCGTCTTGTTTTTTCCGAGGTCTTTTTCGATAATATCCAAGACCCGATTGACCGCTTTTTTAGTTGTTCTCACTTTTTCATAAGGTTGAACCGCGCCATTTTGCAGTTTGAGGATTGGTTTGAGATTGAGCGCCGTCCCAAGGAACCGCGCCGCACCACCAATTCGTCCGCCACGATGAAGAAATTCGAGCGTGTCAACTACAAAATAAGTTTGGATTCTTTCAGAAATATTGATTGCCAATGCCTTACATTCCTGTAACGATGCGCCTTTGAGTGCCGCGTCTGATACCATGAGTGCCATGATGGCAAGCGGGCTGGACGCCTGGAAGGAATTGAGCACTTCAATTCGCTCTTTTGGCAAACCTTCTGCGCCTTGAATAGCAGAATCCCAGGTGCCGGATAATTTAGATGAAAGCACCATCGAGAGGATGTCGTAACCCTGATCAAGCAGTTTTTTGTAAACTTCCTGGAAGGCACCGGCAGAAGGTTGGGACGTGGTTGGCATGGTTTTAGACTGACTGAGGCGTGTATAAAACTCTTCAGCGGTGATATCAATGTTCTCGAGATATGTTTGGCCATCCCAGTTAACTGAAAGTGGGACGATGGTCAGCTTTTGAGCTTCAGCAAGCTCTTTTGGAATTGCGGTCGTGCTGTCTGTAACAATCGCTACTCTGTTCATGATTAATCTCCTGACAGGCTAAACACGAAATTAGGAAGAGAGTTGCAGCATGGAAGATTAGACAAAGTCAATACAATTATTCTAGGCGAATTTCTAAGAATTAATAGTGCGTATATTTTTCGTCCTTGATTCCATACTAAATTTGCATTGATCTGAAATTTAAGCATATCGATTAAATGAAATCGGGTAAAATCAAGAAAACAATATCGCATAGTTACCTGTTAGGAGGATTTCTGTGAAGAAAGCTTTTACTAAACTATTTGTTGTATTTCTAACCATCTCGATTCTTTTCCAATTTGTCACCCCGCCTGTACCAGGCAAAGCTGAAGATAAGACAACCGTTGAAAACCTTCAGACAATTTCCCCTGAAAAAACTGAGGCTCACTACCATCGGGAGGCTATGTTTGATGAGGGCTATCCAGACGGAAGAGAGATCCACAAAGCCACTGTATCAGAGCGGGAGCGCATTCCGCTAACAGCTGAAGTGATTGCTGAAACCAAAGCACAAGTAAGCGCTTTTGATTGCGGAACTGTAACAGATGTTCCCAGAATTGAATGTGAAGCCTTGGTTGCGCTCTACGAATCCACCAATGGTGCCGGTTGGTGGAATAATACCAATTGGCTCCAAACGCCAACGGTTAGTAACTGGTCTGAGGTCTATGTGGAGGAAGGTACCGTAAAGCGTTTGTCTTTGGATGATAACCAATTGAACGGAAGCCTCCCCAAAGAATTGGGAAACTTGTCAAATTTGCAGAGTTTGGACCTGTATTACAACCAATTATTTGGTAGCATCCCTACAGAATTGGGAAAATTGTCTAATTTGGAAAATTTGGATTTGTTTGATAACCAATTGACAGGCAGCATTCCAGCTGACTTAGGCGATATATCTAATATGTATTATTTGGACCTGGGAAAGAACCAATTGTCAGGAATTATTCCAGCAAAATTGGGCAATTTGGCTAACTTGAATTGCTTGTTTCTTCACAACAACCAATTTACAGGGGTCATTCCAGTAAAATTAGGCGATTTGTCAAATTTGAGTTATTTGTGGCTTAACAACAACCAATTGACTGGTGGCATCCCCTCAACCTTAGGTGGCTTGTCTAATTTGAGGGAAATGTTCCTATCCAACAACCAATTAACAGGGAGTATCCCCTCGACCTTAGGCAATTTAACAAATTTGAGACGTTTGTACCTGTACAAAAATCATTTGACCGGGAGCATTCCTGCAGAATTAGGTAATATGTCTAATTTAGATGATTTATACCTATACGACAACCAATTGACTGGGCGCATTCCAGCAAAATTAGGTGATTTGTCTTATTTGGTGGATTTGAACCTAAGCAACAACCAATTAACTGGCAGCTTCCCGGCAGAATTAGGTCAGCTAACTAATCTTCAATACATGCGTTTGAATGATAATTTGTTTGAAGGTGACATTCCAATCAGCTTTGTAAACCTGGTGAATCTGTGCGAAGGCATTGATCCAGATTATGGCTGTTGGGAACCTGAATCAGGTTTAGACCTTGGTTATAACCGGCTTAATTACCCCGTTCAAGAGCCCCTGCTAAGTTTTCTTGATTATAAAGACCCAGATTGGAGGCAGACTCAAGCAGTCAAAGCCACCATTCCCGGAAATACCGGCGGCATCATTACATCAAACAATGGTGCAACTGTAATCGAAATTCCCGCCGGAGCTTATACCGGAGAGATGACCTTCCACTTCATCCCTCACTCCTCGCCAGGACATCCCTTGGGCGGTTTGACGGGAGCAAAAAATTATTTTGAATTAATCGCAACCTTAAACGGTGAAGAGGTAAACAGCTTTGCAATGCCGCTAAAAATCACAATCAACTACCTCGATCATCACATTGGCTCAATTCCAGAAGACCGTTTAAACCTCTATCGCTGGATTAGCAATCAATCAAATTGGAATAATGCAGTTTCAGCTTGTCCGGGTGGAGAATACATCCGCAATCCACAAGAAGACTGGCTTAGTTTGCCACTTTGTGAGCTTGGCGAATTTGCCTTTCTCGGTGAATTTGCACTACCGGGTGAAACGCTAAAACTCTATCTACCCTTGGTCACAAGATAATCTAAACCATAAGCCGGGCTCTGCAATATAATTATTTTCGATCAAGAAGCAGAGCCCGACCTATTCTGAAAACAAATTTCACTTATGACCAAGTTCAAAAAAATCAAAAATAATCCAAGGCTTCGCGTACATAAAAAATAAGGTATCATATTAAAAAATCAAAATGAGAATGTGCTATGTTTGAGAGTTTATCTGATAAGTTAACTGCTGTTTTCGACAATTTGAAACGGCATGGGAAGTTGAGCGAGGCTGATGTTGAATCGGCGATGCGCGAGGTCAAGCTGGCTTTGCTCGAGGCGGATGTCAACTATGCGGTCGTGCGCTCTTTCACCAATCGCGTTAAAGAACGGGCGGTTGGGGCGCAGGTTTCCAAAGCGCTGAATCCGGCGCAGCAAGTAATCAAGATTGTCAACGAAGAGCTAATCAGCACGCTTGGCGAGGCGGTTCCGCTGAACCTGAAGGGCGAGAAACCGCATGTTTTGATGATGGTGGGCTTGCAAGGTTCCGGTAAGACAACTGCATCGGGGAAAATCGCCAAAAAATTACGCTCACAAGGCGAGCGGGTCATGATGGTTGCGGCGGATATTTACCGTCCGGCAGCTATCAAACAGTTGCAGACCCTGGGCGAACGAATTGACGTTCCGGTTTTTTCTCTTCCGGGTGCGAAACCGATCCAAATTGCCAAAGAAGCATACAAGACTGCCAAAAATGGCGGTTACAGTCTCTTGATAATCGATACGGCCGGCCGATCGCAGCTGGATAATGAGTTGATGGATGAACTGGTTGGAATCAACCAGGCAGTCCCTGCTAATGAAATTTTGCTGGTAGTCGACTCGATGATCGGTCAGGAAGCGCTCAATATCGCTAAAGGTTTTGCGAACGAAATTCCGATTAGCGGTTTGGTTTTCACGAAGATCGACGGTGATGCGCGCGGTGGTGCGGCAATTTCGATTCGCGAAGTAACTGGCATTCCGATTAAATACCTCGGCACAGGCGAAGGCTTGGATGCGCTTGAGGTTTTTGACCCCACCCGCATTTCTAATCGAATTTTAGGAATGGGCGACATGCTCGGTCTTATTGAACGGGCTGAGGCGGCTTATTCTGATGGTGTAAATGCGAAAGATGCCGAAAGAATGCTTTCGGGTCAGTTTACACTGGAAGATTTCGCAAACCAATTACGCCAGATGAAAAAAATGGGTCCGATTTCACAGCTGTTTGGGATGTTGCCGGGTCAGTTAGGCGCGGTGGCAAAGACGGTCGATGCGAACGATGCCGAAAAGCAACTAAAAAATGTTGAGGCGATTATCGATTCGATGACACCAGCAGAGCGCAGAGATCCCAAAATTCTCAACGCCAGCCGCAGGCGCAGGATTGCCAAAGGTTGCGGAAAACAGGTTGAGGATGTTAATCGTTTGATGAAGCAATTTCGGGATATACAAAAGATGATGAAAACATTCCAAAAACCTGGAGGACGTGGTAATATTGGTAGGTTATTTGGATAATTACGGATTTAGGATAGGATATGCC
>CAYVOY010000077.1:0-6562 GCA_964453395.1 uncultured Anaerolineaceae bacterium | reverse complement strand
GCCAACAAATTTTGCATAACGCGGGTCCTCCGGATGGACAGCCACCGCAGTATCACCGGGAATCGTTTCAGGCCGGGTGGTTGAAACAGGCAAAAATTCGCCGGAACCATCCGCCAGCATATACTTAAAGTAATAAAGTTTGCCTTCCTCTTCGGTATATTCCACTTCGAGGTCCGAAACAGCAGTTTGCAAGCCGGGAGACCAATTGATCATCCGCGGACCGCGATAGACCAGTCCTTTTTCATAAAGGATGACGAAAGCCTCACGAACAGCCTTAGACAAACCCTCATCAAGCGTGAAACGTTCTCTGGTCCAATCGGCGGAAGCACCTAAACGGCGCAGCTGGCTGATAATTTGTCCTCCATATTTCGCTTTCCACTCCCAAACGCGCGCCTCAAAAGCTTCCCGTCCCAATTCTTCGCGTGAAGTGCCTTCTTCACGCAACAGTTTTTCAACCTGCAATTGCGTGGCAATCCCGGCATGATCGGTTCCCGGCACCCAAAGCGTCGGTTTGCCTTTCATTCTGTTGTAGCGAATCATGATGTCTTCAGTCGTCACAAACATCGGATGCCCCAAATGCAAAGCACCGGTAACATTGGGAGGCGGAATAACAATTACAAAAGGCTCAATCGACGGGTCGTGCCCCGGCAAATTCGGGTCATTCGTCGGTTGAAAATAGCCTTTTTCTTCCCATTCCTGGTAGATTTTTTCCTCGTATTCCTTAAAATCATATGCTTTTGGCAGTTCTGTCATTGCTTACCTCTCAAAAAGTCTGTTTAAATAAAAAACTTCCGTCTCGGTTGAGGACGAAAGTGATTTTCCGTGGTACCACCTCAATTCGTTTCACCTAAAAACAAATGAAACGCACTTGGCTAAAGCGATAACGGGCTTTTCCCGGGAAGTTCTAATTTCTTTCGATTTCTTCTTCCGCCAAAGACGGTGACTACAATTTGTGTTGGTTGCGGGCTTCTCACCAACTGCCCTTCTCTGTCAACCGAGGCAAACGTTTTTATCCGTTCGCCTATTTTACACGACTTTTCTAAAAAATGCTACTTATCCATTGTAATGACTTGTTCATCCCAGCGATGCCAGCCATTGAATTTTTCATCAATGATTTTCTTACCTTCACCGGGGTGTTGCAAACCCAATAATTCCAAATCAGCATCAACCATAATCCGAACCAATTCATGGAATTTCACTTTTGGTTTCCATCCCAAATTCTCATTGGCTCGACTCGCGTCAGCCAAAAGATAATCGACCTCGGTCGGACGGAAATAGCGTGGGTCGATTTCGACATACTTTCTCCAGTCCAGATCGACATAACCAAAAGCTTCGTCCAGGAAATCGCGGACCGAATGGCTTTCGCCGGTGCCCAAAACGTAATTGCTCGGTTCGTCTTGTTGCAAGAGCAAATGCATTGCCTCAACAAACTCAGGCGCATAGCCCCAGTCGCGTTTGGAATCCAAATTACCCAGGAAGAGCTTGTCTTGCTTTTTTGCGATAATGTCGGCAACAGCCCGGGTAATTTTTCGGGTAACGAAGGTTTCACCACGGCGCGGGCTTTCGTGATTGAACAAAATCCCGTTCACGGTATACATTCCGTAACCGGTCCGATAGTTTTCCACCATCCAATAGGCATATAATTTTGCGACAGCATAAGGACTTTGCGGTTGGAATGGTGTCGCTTCACTTTGCGGAGGCTTGGCAGAACCGAACAATTCACTGGTAGAAGCCTGGTAAAAACGCGTGCCTCTGCCCAAACGACGAACAGCTTCAAGAATGCGGGTCGTCCCCAAACCGGTCACATCCCCCGTGTAATCGGGCATATCGAAAGAAACGCGCACATGGCTTTGAGCGGCCATATGATAAACCTCATCCGGTTTTACGTCATAAATCACATCGCCCAAAGCGCCGTTCGCAGACAAATCGCCATAATGCAATAACAAACGGGCATTGCCGTTGATAACGTGCGGATCGCGGTAAAGGTGGTCAATCCGTTTGGTGTTAAAAGTACTCGCCCGGCGGATAATGCCATGCACCTCATAGCCTAAACTAAGCAGGTATTCTGCTAAATATGAACCATCCTGACCGGTAATACCAGTAATAATCGCTTTTTTCATAACTCACCTCATGCTTGAATTGAAGGATGATTATACCATCCGTTTGCATGCCCGGAAAATTTGTAGGTCGGAAGGGTATGCGTTTCAAATGTCCGTAGTCAAGAAAAAAAAGAGGAAGTTCCAAGCCAATATGTTTTGAGAAAAAAACGAAAAGAAAGGAACTTCCAATGACCATAACAGTCATACATATTATAAACCTCAACACTGAGAATGGATAATTAAAAACAATCGCGAGACATAATGTAACATTTTGTTTTTATCACCAATCTGCTATAACACGCTTTGCTTTTTCGAGATTCTTCCAGCTTTTCGAAACCTGGCTATGCAATGAAGCTTCTTCAACTTTGAGGGCTGTTGTCATCATTATTTCTTCATAACTACCAAATTACTGAAAGTCACTCGACAAATAAGCTAAATTTAGTTTCTTTGCCATTTCCATACTTACTCCCCCCAATTTTATAATATTATTATTCCAACATATTCTTATGTCACCTAAGAGTTACAGCAAATTATTTTCCAAACAAAAATTTGGCAGGAACCTACGTTTTTGCCTTTATAAAACGTTGAAACTCCAAAAATACACCCAATCAGTGTCTCTCCGCCTTTGCCCCAAAACCTTTTTAGGTCAAATCCCTAAAAAAGCGTAATTAATATATTATGGCTACGCGCATTATTTATATTCATATATGAACAGGCTTTTTACACTGGATTCCCAATAAATTCCAGCAATCAATAGTGAATTGATCAGCAGATGCAGCGCATTGATTTGCTAAGTAACCCCTTCTACCTTCCTTGGCAAAATTTCCCATTGCTAAGCCTCTTCTTCCACCTTCTTATCAAGATTTCTCAGGCCCATTTTGGCTACGCGCATAGATGCAAACCGAGTTGACGGATAGCAAATTAGGTTACCGTGTTTATAAGTCAAAATTTTTGGACTTGCTTTCCGTATTTTGTCACCCAAGCAAATAAGCCGAAATTTTTTTTGTGTACATCTTGTATTTTTTGTAATATTTTAGATATATACTTATATTATCAGAGTGGCTACCAAATCATGAGCCAGGTTTGTCAATTATTTTTCCTGCTCATCCAAGGCATCAGGCTTTGTTAGTCAATTTTCCTGCTCTTCCAAGGCATTAGACTTTGTCAACCTATTTTCCTGCCCATACAAGGCGTCAATTTTTGTCAGTCATTTATCCTGCTCTTCCAATGCATTAGCCTTCATCAGTCAGTTATTTAGCTTTTCCAAGAAGCTGGCGTATCAACTATATCTATAAATTTCTGTACATATCGGGATGAAAATTTGCAGCGGTCCCGAATTAGCTAACTGCTTTGACAGTCTATTTTCTTGCTCTTCTAAGGCATAAGGCTTGTCAGTCGATATACCTGCCCATCCAAGCAATGAAAGCCATGTGATTGATCGGAAAAAATGTAAAACATCACCCTGAACAAACTGTAAACCATCAGGGGTTAGATACAGTCACTTTTCTTGCTATTCCAAGACACAGACACATCATCTATTGTGGCTATGCGCATTATGTATTTACAATTTATCCCAAGACCTCAGCTTTGAATCATTCCAACAACCTAACCGCCACGCTCCCCAAACGACCTTTGCATCATTAACCAACAAAAGGCTGGTGTTTCCCAGCCTCTTGTCTAATTTTAGAATAAGATTATTCTTTGCTCAACTACCGCACAAAGCTTTCATCGACCTCATCAAGGCGCAAGCTGATCACCTGACTGGCAGAATCCTTGCCCATGGTTACTCCATAAATAACATCGGCAGCCGAAACTGTGTTTCGATTATGAGTAATCAAAACAAATTGCGTTTCGCTGGAAAGGTCTTTCAAAAGCTCAATAAAGCGACCAACGTTCGATTCATCCAACATCGCGTCAACCTCATCCAAAACACAAAATGGCGTCGGAGAAACCTTCAACAATGCAAAGACAAGTGCGACCGCGGTTAGGCTTCGCTCGCCACCGGATAGCAAGACCAAACCCTGCTCCCTTTTCCCTGGCAAACGTGCCTCAATATCAATTCCGGCTTCGATAGGCGATTCTTCATCGTTCAAAATCAACCTCGCTGATCCGCCGTTGAAAAGCCGCGAAAAC
Source organism: uncultured Anaerolineaceae bacterium (assembly GCA_964453395.1). Classification (GTDB taxonomy): domain Bacteria; phylum Chloroflexota; class Anaerolineae; order Anaerolineales; family Anaerolineaceae; genus Mesolinea. The sequence goes on along the minus strand of CAYVOY010000077.1, from coordinate 2,330 downwards.
ATCGAACTAAACTCCACGCTAACAGCCTTGAATGTCTTCAGAAATTCGACCTTCATGACGGTATCCAGCTCTTTTATCATCTTCTGAATGTCTTCCAATGCCGCATTCAAATCCTGAACCTGGCTGGTCAGGCTTTCATAGCGCTCTTTTACTTCCCTGTATTCCTGATCCGCTTCGAGGTTAACCGTTCCAATTCGGGCTTTTTGATCCTTAATCGCTTCCGCCAAGCCCTCCGGAATAACCCCAATTTCAGGCAGAGTTTCAATCACCATATCCGGAAATGGCAAGGGTTCAGATTGGGTATATTCTTTTCGATATTCCATCTCAATCAAGCTAAAATCATCATCAATTCTCGATTTCATATTTTCTAATCGCTCTTGTTGATGAGCCAGCTCGAGTTGAAAATGTACCACCTGACGGTCTTTCTCAGTCAAACTTTTTTGGCTGCCTGAACCAGCTTCCGAATGCTGTCGACTGCTAACTTCCATATCGCGCAAGCTGACCAATTGTGGGTCGAGCACTTCGGTTTGCTGGACATTAATTTCTTTTTCCTCATCGGAAATTTGTTTTACCAGTTCTGATATTTGAGATTCCAAATCACTCAAGACGGTTTCATGTTCCCCCATACGCCTCAAAAAATTCGCCTTACTCGTCAAATCAGCTTCTAAACGACGACTTTCATTCTGACGGGTTTCGATCAAATGATTCAAAGATTGGGTTAATACTTTGATTTCACTTTCCTGGTAACGATATTGGTTTTCAATATCCTCCGGCTGAAATTCAGCACGTTTTCGTCTTTGTTCTTTTTGCTGTTCCGCAAGTTTTTCGCTTTTATCTTTGTTGACTTCTTCTTGCTCACTTAGTTTCTTAATCGTTTCAGTAAGGCTTTCTAAAGAGCTTTTATTATCCGTTTTTTGCCGTTCAATCCATTCCATACGGCTCCGGATTTTTTCGAGATTCAAACTATTGCTTTGAGATTCTCGGACCAAAATGTCGCGATTGCTTTGTTGTTTTTTACTAAGCTCTTGGTTGGCCGCTATTTGTTCATCAAGTTTCCTAATTTTTTCACTCAGTTGATGGCTTGCCTGGTCAATTTTTTGAGCGGAGCTTTCAATCCCTTTCAATTCTTCACTAAGCTCATTGACCAATCGAGTGTAACTCACCTTGCTACTCTGGTTTGCCTTTCCAATCACCGCCATGCCATTTTTCATTAACACTTCGCCGGTTCGGCAGACATAATTGAAATCCGGCTGTTTTTCACGAGCTGAAAAGGCAGCATTGATATCCTCAACAATGACGAAGTCTTCCAGCAACAAATCGACCACCGAGCGCAAAGCTGGATCAGTTTTGACTATCTCGCTGGCAATCAATCCACCCTCGTAGATTTTTTTCGCTTTACTTTTAGGCTCCTGAACTACCTGGCTCAAAATCGCCACCCGGTCATTCAGTTTTTCCGACAGCTCATTGACCAACTTCGTTCCTATCTGAGCGTCGCGGATAATCAATAAATCCACAGCTTCACCAAGCGCAGCACTGATTGCAAGCTCAAACTCTTCGGGGACTTCAATATGTGTTGCTAAATCGGTCAACTCGTTGTGAAGTTTCTTTTCCCGACTGGATTTCAACAAGGTTTTAGCGCCATCAGAGAAACCCGACAGGCTTTCCCTGCTTTGTTTTAACAGATCAAGCCGATTCCTGACCCGATTTTTTTCCAAATCAAGTTTATGACTGCTTTGCCGGAAGCCTTCCAGGTCTTTTGTTAAGGTTGCGCGTTCTTCACTAAACGAGTTTGCTTGATTTTTTAAGCTAAGCAATTCAGCTTCCGCCAACTGCGCTTTCTCGTTCGTAGCAATAATCACCTGATCAAGCTTATTTTTCTCTTCCTCAAGCGCAGCCATATTGCTTTGAATGTTCGTTTGGCTTGATTTCAAACTTTGCAAGCGCTCGGTCATTTCTTGTTTACGCGACCGCAAAACAACCGCTTCTTTTTCAAGTTCAATTTGTGCATCCCGAAGAGCATTTTCTTCTTTTTTCAAGCTCGCGTCTTGTTCCAGGATTTTCGAACGGCTAACACTTAGGATTTCAAATTGCTCCTGAACAATTCTAAGCTCTTCACGAGTTTTTACTTCGTCCGCTTCGTGACTATCCTGGCTCGCTTTAGAAGATTTGATGACCTCCTCGAGATTTGCCAGATCATTCACCAGTTGTTGTTTGGCTTTTTCGGCAGCACTTTTTCGCTCATCTAAAATAGCCAATTTTTGATTATTTTGCTGGAGTTGGTTTCGCATCTCACGAAGATTATTCATGATGCTATTGACTTTTGTCCGTTG
>CAYVOY010000076.1:0-6825 GCA_964453395.1 uncultured Anaerolineaceae bacterium | reverse complement strand
TGCCCGCTGGACTGATATTCGGCTGATGCGCCGGATGCTGAGGGATGCTTCTCATCGCGCCTATGACCCCACGCAAACCCTTTTGCATTGGAAATACGTCCGCTCCAGTGAGTTGCGCCACATCATTCCTTATGTCAACACAGTCGATACCATCGTCAATAGCGCCATGCCTTACGAATTGCCGCTTTATAAAGCCAGACTGGGCACAAATTTCGCGCGTTGGGCTGAAGAATATCGCGATAACCCCTTGCGGCAAGATGCCTGGGAACGAGCGGATCGGGTAAATCGCATGTTCCAGGAAATCGATGCGATTGAAGATGACAGCTTCGTCCCGGAAGACTCCGTAATTCGTGAGTTTATCGGTGGCGGAGTTTATAAATATTAATAGCTAAGATAAAGCTTTGGATGAGAAGGGACGATTTTTTACAATCGCCCCTTTTTGATTACAATTATGGGAGGCAAGGTTGAGAAAAACTTTCCACACCGGGTGGAATTGTGTTGACTGAATAATACCAACCGCAGGCATCGTAACAAGACATACCAACATAACAGCCGTTGCTGTCTTTGCGATATTCTATTTCACAGCTCAGTTTTTGACCTTCCTGTGCGCAATATGTCTGCCGCCAAGTAACATCCGCTTCCGAGAATCTGGCTCTGGGCCAAATTAGCCCTGCAGTCGGTCGGGGAGTTAATGTTTGCGTTGGCGTAAGTGTTGGCGTACGGGTTATGGTGGGGGTAAGCGTTAGCGTTATCGTAGGCGTTACGGTTGAGGTACTGGTTAGCAGGGGTGTAAATGTCTTCATTTCAATCAAGGGGGCTGGCATGGTTGGACTTTCTTCAGGCCCTCTGGCAAAGGAACAGGCATTAAGCGCCAGCAAGGTTAAAATCAAGGCAAAGTATAATTTCTTCATTCATAATTCCTTCGTCGAAGTCCCTACCATTCTACTTCAATTACCGAAGAAAATTCAGATAAAACTTAATTTTTTGTTCACTTAGACAAGCCCCACAAAAAATTCATTTATAATCACGGTATGTTCAAAGAGTCAAACAACACAAGCCGCACAACCGGAAACTATATTCTGGGGATAAACATTGACAGTGATGAAGTTTTGCTGGTCTACGGCAGCCCTTCCGGAACGGTTAGTGAGCAGTTGAGTTTCTCTGCACCTAAAAACGAGATTTTTCAGACCTTTCTCTCAGAAATCAGCACCCATGTTGACCGGCTGCTGATGATTACCCAGGCACAGTGGTTACCTTTGCCGGATGTCGTTTCCGTTAGCACTTGTGGAAGCTACGACGCAAAAACCGGCTTGCTGACTTCCTCTGCCGATTTTCCGCTCTGGAAAAACGAAGCTTTGCGTTCGCAATTGCAGCTCCGGCTGAATTTGCCCGTCCATATTGAGCGAAAAGCCGATGCCGGACTTTTGGCAGAACTGCTTTTTGGTGATCTTTCTTCGCAAGAGCAAAGCATTTACCTGACTTTTCAGCCGCGAATCCGGGCTGCGCTTTTTTCAGATGGCAAGCTCTATTCGAGTGCCGGTGGTGTATCGGGTGCGCTTGGCCAAATGCAGCTTAAAACCCCAACATTTAAAGATCTGAGCGGTTTTGACAATTTAAATGATATCGCCAGTGGCGCCGGTTTACTCAAACTGGCTAAACTGCGCCATCCCAGTCATTGGGAGGATCAGCTGACGATAGCCGAATTGATTGAAGCAGCCAATTCAGGCGACCCCTATGCGCTTGAGGTCGTCAGCGAAGCAGCCCAGTTTTTCGGCGAACAGCTTCAGAGCCTGATTCATATGTTGCGCCCCACCAACTTGATTGTAGGCTACCCCTTTAACTTACTTGGTGATGCCTGGCTAAAACCGATGAGCGATGCGCTTGCCAATTCAACCGGCTTAGGCAAAAATCAACTTCCCCAATTTAGCCTTTCCACCCTCGCCAAACGCCAGCCCGAATTGGAAGCCCTTGCTCCGGCTGTTTATGCACTGCGCCTTTCCTCAAGCCACTAAAAACTCTGACATTACGCTGATATTTTGTTGATATTTTTCCGACAATTCTTTCTTAAAGTTAAAGCATAAACAGAAAAGAAAGATTTGGAGGACCAAATGGCTTACATGATTAGACGATCTCCTTACTGGAGAAATGAAGAAAACTTAGAACGCGCAATGAGGAAATTTTTCGATATGGATACTGAAGCTTTACCATCGGGTTTCCCCTTGGACGTGATTGAGAGCGACACCGAATATACGGTTAAAGCAAGTGTTGCCGGTTTCGACCCAGACAAAATTGATATCTCTTACGATGACAACATTTTGTCCATCAAAGGCGAAGTAGCCGATGAAAGTGGCGATGAAAACCAAGGTAAGTATCATATCCGTGAACGCTACTATGGCAATTTTCAACGAAGTATCTCGATGCCAGGCGTAGTTGATGCAGACAAGATTTCTGCCGAAACCAAAAATGGCATTCTGGTAGTTCATCTGCCCAAGAAACCTGAGACTCAACCAAAGAAAATTAGCGTCAACGCCCAATAGGCTGCTGACAACAATAAGTAAATAATCACTTCTCCCTTGTAAAACACCTCAATTTCGATTGGGGTGTTTTCGGTTTAAGCAAATCCGTTCATTCTCCCTGGCTTTTAGCTATAATTAGGCAAAGCCCACTCGGAGGAGCCAAAACATTATGAAAGATTATCATCAAAGGATGTTGACTAATTGGACGAGCTAATAACATCTGTCCCTGACATTGTCCTGGCAGGACGTTTGCGCAAGGAATATTTGCTACCAGGCGACTCACAACCTTATTTGGGCTATGTTGGAGGCAATTTGGCTTACGCGGCTGCTTCTGCACTGATGTGGAATGCAAAACCGGGAATGCTGGGTCGAATTAACCAAGATTTTCCGGAAAGCTACTTAGAAGATTTTGAATTGGCGGGTGCCGATATTTCGGGGCTTCGCCGCACATCTGAACCAATTGATGACCGTTTTTTTGTAGCCTATGACCGGGATTTTGGAGCGCATTATGACAATCCGATTTCATGGTTTGCCGATAAACAACTTCCCTTTCCTCAGGAATTGCTCAGTTACAAGCCCAACATCCCCATTTATTGCAGCAAAACGGATTATCGCCCCGATAGTCTGCGGGTAACTGACCTTCCTCAGCATTATCTGGAAGCTTCAGCTGCCCATATTTGCCCAATAGACTTCATCTCACATAAAATATTGCCATCACTTTTCAAAGCCGGGATGGTTCTCACACTCACCATGCGCGCTTGTAATTGTTATATGGACCCCATCTTTTGGGAAGAAATCCGCGCTTTGATTTCGGATCTAACCGCTTTTATGATGACTGAGAGCCAGGCGCTAAAGCTTTTTCAAGGCCGAAGCGTAGATTTATGGGAGATTGCCCGGATTTTGGGATCTTATGGTCCCGAATATATCATCATCAACGCTAAAGACGGCACTGTTAAAATTTGGTCACGGCACAGAAGCCAGGCTTGGATTATCCCTGCCTATTCCAGTAAAATAATTGATCCAACCGGCATGCTGGACGCTTTTGACGCTGGATTTTTGGCAAGCTATCGCAACAATTATGACGTCGTTGATGCCGCATTGCACGGCATGGTAAGCGCTTCTTTTTGTGTTGAGGGTAGCGGACCGCTCTTTTTGCTGAATTGTCTGCCGGGGCTTACGGAAGCCCGACTGGAGGTTCTGGCACAAGGGGTAATGGAGGGGTAGCGCTTGGCAAGGGTGTCGCGCTCGGCAAGGGGGCTTGCTGACCGGGCAGGAGTTGAATTTCATATAGCCAAGGCCAATTTTTCCCGGTTACAAAGAGGCGACCGTTCTCTTCATCGTAGGCGATGCCATTTAGCACCTCACCGGAGATCGCCATATTTTCCTCAGGTTTGAGCTTTGCCAGGTTCACTATGGTTTCTGCAATCCCGGTTTCGGGGTCGATGATGGCAATTTGGTCCGAAAGGTAAATATTGGCAAAAATCTTCCCATCCACCATTTCTAATTCGTTCAAATTTTGAATAGGGTAGCCATCGCGAGTAACGTGAACTTCTTTGGCAACAAAACCACTCCGTGGGTCAAGCCAACTCAACTTATTACTGCCGTCCGACATAATCAGCGCGCTGCCATCTGTGGTTAGCCCCCAACCCTCGGTGCTGTATGAGAATTGACCGACAACTTCAAAAGTTTCGCTGTCATAAATGAATGCGGTGCCTTCTTTCCAGGTCAGCAGATAGAGCAAGCCGTCCAGCTCAATCAAGCCTTCAGCAAAATATTGGGGGTCAAGAGCACTTTCTTGCAAAACTTTTCCGCTTTCAAGTTCAAGCTTGCGCAAATTGCTTTGCCCGTAAAGACCGCAGCTTTCGAAAAGAAAACCATCCCGGTAGACCAAACCCTGGGTATAGCAATTCGAATCATGCGGATAGCGATTGACAACCTCCACATCGCCAAAATCGCCCAGCTTAAGTTCGCTCAAATTAATCTGAGAAGACGCTTGAGGCACTTGCTTTGGTTTCGACTGATTAAAAATCAACCAACCCATCGCCAGAACAAAAACAAGCACAGCGATGACGAGATTCGTTTTGTTTGAAACTTTCTTTTCTTCCATACTGCCCTCATTTTAACCGATTCTAAGGCTTCCATTTTTCAATCATTATCTTATATTTCAAATTTACTCGTTGGTGTTGCGCCCTTAGCTACTGTTTCTATTCCTAAGTGATAGAATGAAAGAAAAATATCGAACGGAGGAATTATGACAGACGTACTTGAGCGCTTTTTGCGCTATGTGAAAATTGACACCCAATCAGATCCGAAATCTGAAACTTATCCCAGCACAATGAAACAATTTGACCTTGCCCGCATTTTGGAAGCTGAATTGCGTGAGCTTGGTCTCGAAGATATAAAACTGGACAACTACGGCTATGTTACCGCCACTTTGCCCGCCAACACGGACAAAAAAGCTCCGACTATTGGTTTCATCGCTCATATGGACACCAGCCCGGCGGCATCGGGGAAGGATGTTAAACCGCGAATCGTTGAAAATTATGATGGCAAGGATATCATCCTCAACGCGGAATTGAACACGATCCTCAGTCCGGATGAATTCCCCGACCTAAGCAATCACCTTGGACAAAGCCTGGTCGTTACCGATGGGACAACCTTACTCGGTGCGGATGATAAAGCCGGTTTGGCTGCCATTATGAGCACAATGGCTTTCCTCAAAGCCCATCCCGAGATTCCTCATGGCAAAATTAGGGTCGGTTTCACTCCTGATGAAGAGGTCGGTGCCGGAGTGGATCACTTTGACGTGCCCGGCTTTGGCTGTGATTTCGCCTTCACCGTCGACGGTGGCACGGTTGGCGAACTGGCTTACGAAAACTTTAACGCAGCCGGTGTTGAAATTACAATCCATGGCAAAAGTGTTCATCCGGGTGATGCCAAAAACAAGCTCATCAATGCCCTTCAGGTCGCCATCGATTTTCACAACCTCTTACCGGCTTTCGACCGCCCCGAGCACACCGAAAACCGCGAAGGTTTCTTCCATATTGTTGGCTTGAACGGTGAGGCAGATGGTGCAAGCCTGGAATATATCATCCGCGACCACGACCGCAAATTGTTTAAAGAGAAAAAAGAGCTGATGCAAAAAGCAGCCGATTTTATCAATTTGCGCTACGGTAAAAATGTGCTTGAGATCAAAATCAAAGACCAATACTACAACATGTACGAAAAGGTTGCATCCCATCCAGAGATTTTGGACTTGGCGCGCAAAGCTTACCGGGCAGTAGGCCAGGAACCGGTTGAAGTGCCTGTGCGCGGTGGGACGGACGGAAGCCGCCTGTCATTTATGGGTTTGCCTACTCCCAACCTTTTTACCGGTGGTTATAACTATCACGGACGTTTTGAATATCTTTGTATCGAAGAGCTGAAACTGGCACAGCAGGTTTTGGTCGAAATTGCGCGCTTGGCAACTGAGAATTAACGAAACCCCTTAAAAGCAAAAGGAGAGCGAAATTGCTCTCCTTTTAAATTTAACTCAGTCTAACTTAGTTGCAGCAACCGGATTCACAACCGGGGCCGCAATCTTCAGGGGAACAGCCAGAGCAACCGCCTGCACTGTGCAGATGTCCGTGAGCAATTTCTTCTTCAGTCGCAGGGCGAATGGAAAGAATCGTAACCTGGAAGTCAAGATCTTTGCCGGCCATCGGGTGGTTCAGGTCGAGTTCAACCGATTCATCACTAACTGCAGTGGCAACAGCCGAAAAGACATTGCCGGAAGCATCGCGTAAATTCATCGGTTCACCCAAACGGATTTCAAAATCCTGTGGGAAAGATTCGCGGTTGACGTTCAAGATTAAAGCGGGGTCAAACTCGCCATAAGCATCTTTTGCGGCAACCAAGACTTGCTTGCGCTCGCCTTCTTGCATTCCCAAAAGGCCTTGTTCTAAACCGGGGATGATATTGCCATGCCCGTGCAAATATTCTAACAAATTAGATTCAACTTCCTCACCGTCAACGTTGAGGTTATAAGCAAACTGTGCAACAGTATCGTTTTGAATAGTGTCCATATTTCTCCATACACTTTATAGTAGGCTTGAGATTATAACAGAAGGCAAACCAAATTTCTCGCCTTTTGGTACAGAAGCATTGTTTCTAATAAAGAATAGACAGAAAGCAACAGTGGAAAGTGTATACCATGTGCTGACCCCCGCACAATCAGCTTCCAATTTCCCGTTGACTATCAATAAGTCCCGTGATATTATTTCTTACTTGACGCCCCCATCGTCTAGTGGCCCAGGACGTGGCCCTCTCA
>CAYVOY010000075.1:0-6873 GCA_964453395.1 uncultured Anaerolineaceae bacterium | reverse complement strand
ACCCTTCGGTCTGATGTCAAGCCTGAGAACGGGGAGCGGGACACGGGGAACAGGGAGCGGGAAAAGTTGGACTGGTGCAAAAAAGGGAAGCAGAAGTTAGCAAGGGGCTACTTTTCATTGTTATTTTGAGAGAAATTCTCCCAAAAATCTTCAATTCTATGGCATAATGATAGAGGAAAACCCGGTCTGAAGGCAGTGACTTACACCGCTTTGTTTTTCGGTTTTGTTTTCTGTCTAATCTCTCACTTCAGACTTTTTGACAAGGTTTTTTTAAGAAAGGTCAAGCGCTATGAATAAGAAGATTGTGATTGCAGGTTCATGCCGTACCGCAATCGGCAAAATGGGGGGCACGCTTTCTACTGTTCCCGCTGTTAAATTAGGTGAAGTTGTCATCCGTGAAGCAATTAAAAGAGCCGGTATTAAACCGGAAGATGTTGACATGGTTTATATGGGCTGTGTTTTGCAGGCTGGTTTGGGGCAAAATGTTGCCCGTCAAGCCGCGGTAAATGCCGGGATTCCGGTAGAATCGCCGGCGATGACAATTAACGTGGTTTGCGGTTCCGGCTTGGAAGCCATCAATCTGGCAGCCCGAATGATTCAGCTTGGCGAAGCTGATGTGGTAGTTGCCGGTGGAATGGAAAATATGTCTGCTGCGCCTTATGCTTTGCCGCAAGCTCGTGCCGGTTATCGCATGGGTGACGGCACACTGGTGGACACCATGGTCAACGACGGCTTGATGGACGCCTTCAGCAAAAGCCACATGGGCATTACAGCTGAGAACGTCGCCGAAGAATGGGGTTTGACCCGTGAAGAGTTAGATAAATTCGCCTTGGAATCACAACAAAAAGCAGCAAAAGCGCAAGCTGATGGCAAATTTGTGGATGAAATTGTGCCGGTTCAGGTGCGTGTAAAACGCGAGATTGTCGATTTCGTTGAAGATGAAGGGATTCGTCCTGAATCAACCATCGAGGGCTTGGCTAAGCTAAAACCGGCTTTCAAACCGGACGGTATGGTAACTGCCGGAAACTCTTCCACAATCAACGATGCTGGAGCGGCTGTGGTTGTGATGAGTGAAGAAAAGGCCAAAGAGTTAGGCGTTACACCTGAAGCTGTTTGGTTGGGGGGTGCACTGGAAGGCGTTGAACCCAGAATTATGGGCGTTGTACCAATTGCTGCAACCCGAAAATTGCTCCAAAAACTTGATATGAAAATCGGCGATTTCGACCTGATTGAAGCTAACGAAGCTTTTGCTACTCAATCTGTCGCAGTTGTTAAAGATTTAGGGATTGACCCTGAAATAGTTAATGTGAACGGCGGAGCAATTGCTCTTGGACACCCAATTGGTGCTTCGGGCTGCCGAATTTTAGTCAGCCTTATTCACGAAATGAAACGTTGCCCGGAAGCCAAACTTGGCTTGGCAACGCTCTGTATCGGTGGCGGCATGGGTGCTGCAACCGCAATCGCAAAACCCGATTAGACAAAAGGAGAAAACATGGCTTTCATTCAGTACGAAGAACACGAACAAGTTGGATTGCTGACAATCGATCGCCCACAAGCTTTGAATGCTTTGAATACAGAGCTTCTAAAAGAGCTTGACCAAGTTTTGGATCAAATTGACCTCGAGAACACCCGCTGTCTTGTTATTACCGGTGCCGGAGAGAAAGCCTTTATCGCCGGAGCCGATGTTGCCGAAATGTGCGAAATGAATGCTGAAGAAGGGCGCGAATTTGCTGTTTTTGGTAACCGTGTGTTTAGGAAGCTCGAAGCTCTGCCCATCCCGGTAATTGCCGCAATCAACGGCTTTGCCTTGGGTGGCGGAAATGAATTGGCATTGGCTTGCGATATTCGCATTTGCAGTGAAAATGCCGTTTTCGGACAACCCGAAGCCGGTTTGGGCATCACCCCGGGCTTTGGCGGTACACAACGTCTGGCACGGGTTATCGGTTCCCTCTCAAAAGCCAAAGAAATTCTCTTCACCTGCCGCAATATAAAAGCGGAAGAAGCGAAAGAGATTGGTTTGGTAAGTGCTGTTTATCCATCTAAAACTTTAATGGAAGAAGCACAAAAAATGGCAAAAAGAATCGCCATGCAAGCACCTATCGCCATTCGCAATATCAAAAAAGCAGTAAACGACGGCTTGGACTTGCCAATCGAAAAAGCTATTGACGTTGAAATTGCATTGTTTAGCGAATGTTTCAGCAGCGAGGACCAAAAAGAAGGCATGCGCGCATTTGTGGAAAAGCGCAAAGAAAAAGTCTTTAAAAACCGTTAAGTTTAATATCCAGCCTGGCATAACCGGGCTGGATTTATCAAAAAAAAGGAGATACTATGAAAGTAGCAGTTATTGGTGCAGGTACAATGGGCAGCGGCATCGCTCAGGCTTTTGCGCAGACCCCTGGTTATGAGGTCATCCTGACCGACATGAGCCTCGATTTTGCTCAAAATGGACAAAAGAAAATTGCTTCAGGATTACAAAAAAGGGTGGACAGAGGCAAATTAGAACAAGAAGCAGCCGACCAAATCAACGCGCGTATCACTTCCGGTGTATTGGAAGATTGTCATGATTGCGATTTGATTGTTGAAGCGGTTTTTGAGGAAATGTCTGCGAAGAAAGGCATTTTTAATCGGCTCGACTCTCTCGTCAAAGAGGAAGCAATCTTTGCCAGCAACACATCATCGCTTTCGATTACCGAAGTTGCCCAGGGAATTAAGCATCCGATGATCGGAATGCATTTTTTCAACCCTGCGCCTGTTATGAAATTAGTGGAAGTTATCCCCGGTCTTTTGACTCCGCCCGAAATTGTTGAAAAAGTAAGCGCAATTGCGGTTGAGCTTGGCAAAACCCCGGTTGTCGTGCAAGAATCTGCTGGTTTTGTTGTTAATCGAATTCTGATTCCGATGATTAACGAAGGCGTTGGGATTTTGGCAGAAGGCGTTGCCACTGCTGAAGGAATTGACACCGCTATGAAACTTGGTGCAAACCATCCGATGGGTCCCTTGGAACTCGGTGATTTAATCGGTTTGGATGTTTGTCTGGCAGTAATGGAAGTTTTATTCGAAGAAACAAAAGACAGCAAGTATCGCCCCCATCCTCTATTGAAGAAAATGGTCAGGGGTGGTAGACTTGGTCGCAAGACTGGTGAAGGATTTCACAAATACTAAAACCGGCAGTGTTAAGCCTGCCTAAAGGAAGAGTGCAATGGATTTCAGTTTGTCAAAAGAACACCAGATGGCACAAAAACTATTTCGGGATTTTGCTATTAGGGAAGTTGAACCCTTAGCCGAAGAGATAGACGAAAGCCATCGTTTCCCTTGGGAAACTGTTCATAAGATGCAAAAAAACGGATTTATGGGTATTCCATTTTCCAAAGAATTGGGTGGTCAGGGTTGTGACACTTTGACCTATGTTTTGGCAGTAGAAGAGATAGCGAAATTTTGCGGTACCACCGCAGTTATTCTCTCTGCCCACACTTCGCTCGGCGCTGACGCGATTAAAAATCATGGAACCCCTGAACAAAAAGAAAAATTCCTGCGTCCGCTCATTTCGGGTGAAAAACTTGGTGCATTCGCTTTGACCGAAGTCGAAGCCGGTTCGGATGCATCCCGTCAACAAAGTAAAGCGGTTTTGGATGGCGATGAATGGGTGCTCAACGGCACAAAAATGTTCATCACCAACGGTGAAGTGGCTGACACTTACGTCGTTTTCGCAATGACCGATAAATCGCAAGGAACAAGAGGCATTTCAGCTTTCATTGTTGAAAAGGGAACCCCCGGTTTTAGCTTCGGACTAAAAGAAAAGAAAATGGGGATTAATGGCTCCTCAACTTGCGAATTGATTTTTGAAGATTGCCGCATCCCGAAAGATAACTTGCTCGGAAGAGAAGGCAAAGGTTTTGGCGTTGCCATGTCCACTTTGGACGGCGGACGCATCGGAATCGGTGCAATGGCTCTCGGTCTTGCTGAAGGTGCTTTAGATCGAACGATTCGATATGTCAAAGAACGCAAGCAGTTCAATCAATCGATTTCAAAATTCCAAAACACGCAATTCGTTTTGGCTCAACTCAAGACGGAAATCGAAGCGACTCGCTGGTTGGTTTATCAAGCAGCCATATTAAAAGACAGCGGCAAGCCCTTCGGAAACGAAGCTGCCATGGCGAAATTGAAAGCATCACAGACAGCCAACTTAGTAACCCGCGAATGTGTTCAATTTCACGGCGGTTATGGCAACATTCAATCCTTCCAGATTGAACGCATGATTCGTGATTCAAAAATTACCGAAATCTTCGAAGGCACTTCCGAAGTGATGAAGATGGTCATATCCGGAAATCTTTTGAGATGAGGTGCTGATAATGAAAATCGTTGTTTGTATTAAACAAGTCCCGGACACAACAGAAGTCCGAATTGACCCGGTTAAGGGTACTTTGATTCGCGAAGGCGTTCCTTCCATTATGAATCCGGACGACAAAGCCGGTTTGGAAGCTGCTTTGCGATTAAAGGATGAATTGGGAGCGCATGTTTCCGTCATTAGCATGGGTCCGCGTCAGGCTGATCTTGTCTTGCGCGAAGCTTTAGCGATGGGTGCCGATGCTGCTTATTTGATATCTGACCCTAAGTTTAGCGGTGCCGATACCTGGGCAACATCTTCAACGCTTGCCGCTGCAATCAGCAAACTGGATTACGACCTGGTTATAGCCGGACGTCAAGCGATTGATGGTGATACGGCGCAGGTGGGACCTGAGATTGCCGAACATTTGCAAATTCCGCATATCAGCTATGCCGAAGAATTGCACGTTGAAGGAAACGAAATTGTAGTAAAACGACAATTCGAAGACCGCTACCAGATTTTGAGGGCAAAAATGCCGGCTTTGGTTACCGCGTTGACTGAATTAAACGAAGCTCGTTATATGACACCCGGCGGTATTTTTGATGCCTATCGTGAAAACGAAGTAACACTTTGGACTCGCGATGATATCCCGGTAGAAGATAGCAATATCGGTTTGAAGGGTTCTCCAACACGGGTCAAAAGTTCGGAACCAAAATCGATGAAACAACCCGGAACCAAGATTGAAACAGGCGTTGATGAATCAGTGCAATACCTGGTTGATAAGTTGAAAGAAAAATTTGTTTTGTGAGGATATGATGAATACTATAAAAAAATCAGTTTTTGTCTTTGCGGAGCAAGTTGACGGTCAAATTACACCGGTTTCTTTCGAATTGATTGGCAAAGCCCGGGATTTAGCCTTGCAATTAGGCGGCGAAGTTGTCGCAGGCTTGCTCGGATATCAAATTTCCGATTTGGCTAAAGAGCTGGCTGCCTATGGTGCGGAAACTGTCGTGATTGCTGACGACATTGAATTGAAAGATTATCGAACCGAACCATATACTCAGGCAATTAGCCAAATTTTGGAAAAATATCAACCTGAAATCGCCCTTTTCGGTGCCACCAGCATCGGCAGGGATTTAGCTCCAAGGGTTGCCGGCAGAATTCACACCGGTTTAACAGCAGACTGTACTTCGCTTGAAATTGAAGAGGAGACACAAAGATTCCTGATGACCCGTCCGGCTTTTGGCGGTAACTTGATGGCGACCATTGTTTGCCCGGACTTTCGTCCGGCGATGGCGACTGTTCGCCCCGGTGTCATGGTAAAACGCATTCCCGATCCAAATGCTCAGGCAGAGATTGTTAACTTTGACGTCAAAATCGAAGTCAACAATATGTTCACAAGCATTCAGGAAATTCTGAAGAAGGTTGAACACAAGCACAACATTCAGGATGCCAAAATTTTAGTTTCCGGCGGACGCGGTATGCATAGCGCTGAGAATTTTGCCATTTTGGAAGAGTTGGCGGAAGTCCTGGGTGGGGAAGTCGCAAGCTCTCGGGCTGCGGTTGACAGTGGCTTTACCGATAAATCACGCCAGGTTGGACAAACCGGCAAGACTGTTCGTCCTCAAATCTACATCGCCTGTGGTATATCCGGTGCTATTCAGCATATGGCTGGTATGGAAGAGTCGGAATACATTATCGCAATCAACACCGACCCAAGCGCTCCTATTTTCAACATCGCCGATGTTGGAATCGTTGGCGATGCTTTGAAGATCGTCCCAAAATTGACCGAGGCAATTCGCAAAGAACGCGGTTGATTCATAAACAGGTAGAAAATTTTGTTAGCTGGCTTCCCAAAAGAAGCCAGCTTTTTGTTAAATATTTTTCCGGAAATGTAGGGCGCGGTTGAAGATGTTTAAGCGTTGAGATTATTTTGCAAAATCCCATCTTCAACCCGCCGCAACAAGCCCATACGCACGAGTAGGCGGACCTGTACCCGAACGAAGTGAGTGGTATTGAATGGGCGCATTTCTGGACAATCAACGAGCTCGTTGCCCATTCAATCGCGCCCTACGCAATGTGTGCAATTAAAATTGTTTAAATCTCAAATCATTGGTTTCAGGCTCTGGCTAATGATCAAATCAGCACCGGTAGCGTTATGAATTTCCTCAAGTGAGTAATCCGGGTTGTATTCAATCAAAACAAAACCTTTGTCAGTTACTTCAATAACACCCATTTCGGTAACAATCAAATCAACAGCGCTCACAGCAGTCAGGGGCAGGGTACATTCTTTGAGCAGTTTATGCGCACCTTTAGCGGTATGCTCCATAGCAACAATAACTTTCTTTGCGCCGCTGAGTAAATCCATCGCACCGCCCATACCGGGAACCATCTTACCGGGAATCATGTAATTGGCGATATCGCCATTTTCAGCAACTTGCAAAGCTCCTAAAACGGTTGTGTCAACATGTCCGCCGCGAATAATGCCGAAAGAGACAGCGCTGTCAAAAAAGCTGCCACCTGGCACGATGGTAACGGGCATCGCTCCG
>CAYVOY010000074.1:0-7044 GCA_964453395.1 uncultured Anaerolineaceae bacterium | reverse complement strand
TTGAATCGAATAATAGGGGGAAACAACCTCTATTTGGGGACTTTCTGGTTCTGGCGAACTGGACTGTGCAAAAGCAACCGATCCTGGAATGCCGAGCAAACCGAAAGTGATGATGATTGCCAAAAAGGCTAAGGACACTTTGTACAACGGCTTTTTTTCCATTTTACCTCCTGTGAAATGGATAGATGGGGATGAAAGTGTATATTTAATAATAACATATATATTATTGGAATTAGTCCAATATAAAGTTGCTTTATTAGACTTGTGAGGATTTACTGCTTGTGGTTAAGGATATAATTTTGCGCATGAATGTAAAATGGGGTT
Organism: uncultured Anaerolineaceae bacterium; assembly: GCA_964453395.1. Taxonomy (GTDB): domain Bacteria; phylum Chloroflexota; class Anaerolineae; order Anaerolineales; family Anaerolineaceae; genus Mesolinea. The sequence goes on along the minus strand of CAYVOY010000074.1, from coordinate 6,720 downwards.
AACCACATGTTTTCAATATTAAGCAAATAAAAAGGCCGTTCCGACCAAAAACACCTTAGAAGATATAAAAATGGAAAACGAAATTTGAGATAAAAAAGAAAATTGATAGAGGAAGTATCGTTGCGGTTTGCTATTATATAAAACCACCCTCTGTCAAAACACAGAGGGTGGTTTGCAAAACCTTTACAACCTTATTTCCTCATCAAGAGAAAAAATCCTAAGGCTTCCCGATGAGAGGGAGGTAGATTGAAAGCGGTTCGGGAACTTGAATTTCGCTTACTTGGAGTTGGATGGGAATGTTAATTGTTGGGTTAGGTGAATTTTTGATAGTCAACTTTCCAAAGTAATTCCCAATTTCCAAGCCGGTTGCATCAAAGAATAAAGTGACACCAATACTTCCACCATTCGGGGGCAGTACGTCTGCACGATTATCCAGTTCGAGCCATAAGATATCGTCGCCAAATACAGTTTCGCCTTTTGCACGAATCAACCAATTACCGGCAAAGCCTTCCCCTGCATTGTTAATCAGTGTCCAGCTGGGTGGGGGTAAGGTCGGAATATCAGCTGCCGCACCGGACCACCAACCAGCCCAGGAGCGGTTTTGGGGTTCGGTTTTATCAAGCAAGGCGGGACTGTAGGCAGAACCGGGCATCTTATCGTAGATGATACCCACTAAGACATCTCCGGGACCCTCAAAAGTTACAGGTTCGGTTAACTCAAAGCTATTCCAACCATTCGAGCTAAGAATAGTTTCGTTCTGTTGGTAGAGTAATTCTGCCCCAAGAGCGGGATTTTCGCTACCTGAAGTGTTTTGATAGATAACAATTCGGATTGGATCACCCTCTGACACATTGCCGGAACCTTCCAAAGACACTTGAACTTCACGAAGAGTGAACGGGAAGACGTCTTCAGAGGGAGAGAAACGGTTGATAGTCAAGAGGCCGGATGTTCCGCCGATTCCGATTGCAGATTCAGGTGTTCCATCATCGATCACCAGGTTTACATCAGCACCCATCAAACTTGATTTGGTCGTGAATGGGCCACCGGCATCTTTTTCGAAAATCTCAAAAACAGCTTCTTCAGCACCGGTATTTACCAGGGTCAAATGTTGTTCGGCTGTGCTATTCTGATTAAGTTCCTGGTAGAAAGATTCGGAATCAAGAGTCAAGCATGGGGCAATAACGCGAAGGTCGATATCATCGAGAACGATATCTCCACCAGGATTCAGAGTAATCTCGTTAAATCTTTGGCTAACATAACCATCAACTTCCACTTCCACGTCATATGCGCCATGGATAACAGCATAACTGAACTGCCCATTTTTGTCTGACTGAATTGATTGAACGAGCTCTTCGTTACTGTAAAAATTAACGGTTGCTTGTTTGGCAGGCGTGGGATTTATATCACAATTTTCTAGTAAATTTATTTGACCTTTAATGTTGCCCCAATCATCCGGGCGAACAACATGTAAGGTAACCGGAACGCTGGCTACAGCATTGGGAGTGTCGGTAGCGAAGCGTAATTCTGCGAAGTAATCTCCCGGTTGATCAATGCTTTCTAAATCAAAAGTGATTTCGGTTGATTTATTGCCATAAGCCGGAACCTGAGTTTCAGTCGGATTTTGACTTAACCAAGGAACAACATCGTAGCTTTCAGGGCTATAGCTTGCTACTGAGAAGCAATCTACCTCATTAATGCCATTAAACGCACCGATTAATTCAGACGCACCGGTTTCAATATCGAGAATGCGTAATTGTCCATTACCACCGGCGGCATATGCAGCCCAATAGAGCGTTTTGTTAGCTTCGTCATAATCCATGCCTTGGGCATATTCAGCAACAAAGCCGGTGGGGCCGATATTCGTCACATTGCCATTTCCCGGATCAATGCTAAAGAGACGGTCATTTTGAATGTCGACGCTGTAGAGTAAGCCGTTTTCGGGAATATAGGCAAGGTCAATACCGCAAGGAATGTTTGTCTTGACAACTTCTTCAAGACTAGCATTATCCGGTGTCAGTTTGTATATTCGGGTATCACCGCCACAATCGGTTGAAAGAGCATAGAAAAATCCATCTGCACCGGCAAGTCCATGGATACCATTGTTGCCTGGTGTGGATAAAACCGATATTGGTGTAACAACGCCAGTGGTTGTATCAATTGTGACAAAACCATTTGTATCGTTGACAGCGTAAACCTTTGAAAAATCATCTTGCAAGAAGTCACCGGCATAGAAAGACGCAGACAAAGTGCCGACTGTTTCCCAATTTCCTGGTGATGAAAGGTCAGGAATGCGCATTAAAGCTTTTGTTCCTTGTAATTGAACACCATAAGCCAGAGAACCGCCTTCAAGCTTGATTGGAGATAGCGGAGAGATCGAAGAAATCTCAGGAGATGTGCTATTAATCGCTTCTTGAGCAAATTCGTCACTTGTTGAAAAAACAGTTTTGTTGTATTCTGACTCATTATCAATTGAAGGAATGCTATATGGCAAGAAACCAAGTTGAGCTTCTTTAACAGTAATGGCAGCATCTGCTCCACCGAGATTCTCCAATTGAAGGTTTGTGGTTTCCGGATCATCGAAAAGTGACATTGTTCTTTCAAGCGAAAGAGGATCTGTAACCACAAAACCTGAGCTTAGGTCCCAGTCTTTGCGGACAATTTCGCTCTTTTCCACGGTAACATCTTCTGTAATGGTTTCGTATCGATCTTTTGATGCGGTAAAAGCAATCTCTTCGGTGGTTGAAGAAGTGTCTTCAAATTTCTGGAAAATCCAATAGAGACCGTTTGTATCAGGATGTCCGTTTTCAGGTTCGGTTAGCGCAAAACCGTCTTCATTTTCTACACGTACTCCAATCAATCGTTCCTGGTTAAAACGGTCGACTGCATAACCAGCGACTATACCGCCAGCCAAGGGGGAACATGAGATATTGTCATCAACCACTTCGAAGACGCCAAAACTGACATCATCGATATACCAACCTTGCCAGTCGGGTTTAGCTCCGTCGGATATAAACTCAAAGCGAATCTGGAAATTCTCGGTTGCATATTTTGGTGGAAGTTTCAGATACTGCGCTAGCATTTCCCCACCAATAGGATCCTTACGCCTGATACCATCTTTGATAAGATCCCAGGTTTCTCCATCTGCAGTTGCTTTAATGCGGCCATAATCCCAATTGGTAGTAATTACTTCAATTTCCATCCAGTCGAAATAATCCACCTTAATTGCCATTCCAGCATAGGCTGACAAATCAATGATTGGTGAGGTAAGCGCGCTCAATTCACTGTTATTGTAAAAACCATCGAGGTTTGTTGCCCAAAGATTTGGGGCTGATCGTGCGTTGACACCTGTAACAGGCTTACCCTGTTGCCAGCTAGGTTCACCTGCGCCGAGCTTTACGCTTGCCCATGGTTCTTCATCGGTACTATCGAAATGATATTCAACAATAGGTTGAATAGGCGAACTTTCTACCAAGCCTAAACCGACGTCATCGATATACCAACCGTCTCGGTGGACAGTTACACTTGAAGTGAAGCCAAAACGGAATTGGAATTTGTCCGTATAAAAAGCTCTCGGGATTTCAATCTTATCGAGTTGATATTCGGTGTCCTGGCGAGGTAAGGGTCCCCAAATTGTCGTCCATTTAAATCCGTCAGCGGTAACATCAATACGGGCAGCATCGGGAGTGGTGGTCTTACTTTCTGTCCAAAGCCAATTCCAAAATTCGAGGGTAACTGCTTTTGAAGCGGGAACAGAAGAAAGGTCGATAACCGGACTTTGTGCCCAGGAATTTTCATTGCCGTTGTAGACGCCAGCAGGATTTGTTGCGATTCCGTAAAATCCGCTCATGGCTTTTTTAGGTCCGCTAGTGAACTCACCCCTTGCCCAGGAACTTTTGGTGCCACCGAAAGTGAAGCCATTCGCATCCGCTTCAAAATCGTAGAAGTAGTCATAAGGCCTGCCGTAACCGGGCGCTCCGCAATCTCCGGAATTAACATTCAGCTCAAAGTTTTGGACATATTCCGCACCACCTTCTGGGATAATAGTGGTTTGAATTGTTTCGTAACCCATTACCTTGGATTCAACAGTAAGCTGATATTCTACACCGTTATGGAGAACTATCTCGTATTCACCGGTGAAGGGATTGGAGTAAATCACATCAGTATATTCGTCGTTATTTAGCGTGATCTTTGCGGAGAGGGGATAACCGTGTTTGGGTCCATTTTTTATACCGCCATCTGAAACAATGCCTTTTAGCGTGATTTCGGGGATGGCGATCAGTTGAAAATCAACCACCGCCGGTGCGCTTGCTCCTTCGAGGATTTCAACTGGTTTTTCTTGAGTAACATAACCTAAATTACTTGCCTTCACCGTGTATGAGCCAGGGTCAACAGGAGCGATATAAACTCCTTCAGCATTGGTTTTGGTATTGCGGGTGAAACCATTAGCAAAATTAGGGATAACGGCAATATCGATGCCAGAAATAGGCTGGTCGAATTCGTCTGTCACTGTACCGCTTACGAGATAATCGCCTGCGCTTGCACTCGCAGCAATTGCGAAAGAATCAAACTCTATCTCAGAAAAGTCACCGACCTTGGCAGAGGCGCCGGTGTTTACGTCGATGATTCTCAGCTCTGCACCGCTAAAATTGCAGGCAGGCCAATACATAACTTCATTTACTTCGTCATAGTCTAAGCCTTGTGCAAAGTTTGCATCATATCCTAAAGAGCCAATCATGGTGTCTTCACCGGTGGCAGGATCAATTTTGAAAAGCTGGTCAAGAGTTACGTCAACACCATAAAGCATACCGGTAGCAGGGACGTAGGCAATATCGATGATACATTTCGAGTTTTGTAATTGCCCGATCTCTGTAAATGCACCAGTGGTTAAATCAATTGTGCCAAGAATAGCCTTAGACCCGCAAGCATTTCCCAAAGCAAACATAACGTCGTTAGTGCCGGCCATGCCATGAAAAGTTGTGCCATCGGGTGGTGTGGTTATGGCAACTAAAGTCGCCTGAGCGTTGCTGGTATTGATTTTGTAAAGTCCGTTGTTATCACCACTAATTGCCCATAGCTTACTAAAATCTGCTGCCATGAAGTCGCCTGCAAACAGTTTAATCGCAGCCGTAGTGCTGCCAATTAATTGGGCATCAGCGGGGTTGTTAACGTGATCCCAGCCAAATAGATTATGATAATTAACTTCGTTGGCAAAGGCTGATGGGGCATTTTTGATGCCATATTTCTCAGCATCTTCGGTTAGTGCAATGCCTTCGTTGCTTTCAGTTCTTCGTACGTTTTCATTTACAGGCCGACGGTCGGTAGAAACGGGATGACCGTCACTTTCAATTTCACCTGTAAAGGCTGGAATGTGATATGGGTGGTTCACCCAATCTTCTGATTGATCAGTGGTTGAAATGCTCACATTTGCACTCACGTTTGTTGGAATGTAGCTTAGCAACATACCAAAAACAAGAAAGAGTGCGATTATTTTTTGAGTTTTATTACTTTTCATTGGTTACCTTTTTAATCTTAGATTTTTTCATGCATAAAGCTCAACTGTAATTGGGTCCTTCTAAGTCACCTCCGAATGTGCTGGATTATCTTGGGCAAGACTGGCACAAGAAATGAGTATACCATTCGAGGTAAGCTGGACAAGGGGATTTGACATTTGTTGGTTAATGGTAAAGTGGGAAATAGCACAAACATAGAAGTGTAATCAGTAGAGGCTTGTTGTGCTGGTTACTTGTTGCAAAAATGCCGGTTGCGGTTAAGGATATAATTTTGCGCATGAATGAAAAAAATAAGAAGGTTCTCTTGATTTTCATAATTCTGATTTGTTTAGCAGTAGCGGTGATCGCTCTATTTTTCGGAGACAGACTGCTGGCTTTTGTGCGCACAAGTGGGCGGACAAAAAACGTTTGGGCTTTTATTCGAAATCCCGAAGAGCATCAGGACTGGGTGATCGAGACTTTTTCGCAATGCGACGATGCGCCTTTTATTTTTCCGACGCGTGGTTTTGTCGGCTATATGCATGCCGATTCATTCTCTCTTTTCAAATGGCATACCGGTTTGGATATTTTTAGCGGGACAGAGGTGGGCAAGACGGCTGTTTATGCCCCATACGATGGCTACTTAAGCCGCGAAGCAGATTGGAAGTCGAGCGTGATTTTGCGAATTCCTTCCGATCCTCTCCAGCCCGACCGTCAAGTTTGGGTATACCTGACGCATATGGCAGATAAAGACGGAAATTCTTCGATCGACGACGCTTTTCCGCCGGACACTCACGAAGTTTTCATCAAACAAGGTGATTTGATTGGACATCAGGGGAATTTTTCCGGCGATCCTAATTCGCCAACCGGCTTGCATTTGCATCTTTCGATTGTCAAAGACGATGGAGAAGGACATTATATGAACGAGACCCGTCTCCAAAATGTTTACGACCCTTCTCCCTGGTTTGGCTTCCCATTAAGTGGAAAAGAAGCACCTCTTACGCCCCCGGCTTGCCCAAACAAGAGGTAGATTATTTTGTACGCTTTGACTATAATTCATGCTTCTGGAGGCAGGCTATGAAAGAAATTGCAGCAAACATCGGAATTGAGCAAAATTCCCTCGGTTTAATCGGCGGCATCATCAAAGGTGAAAGACAGGTGATTCTCGTTGATTCACCTTTCAAAAAAGGGGAATGTGGTAATTGGAAAGCATCTTCAAACATCAACGAAA
>CAYVOY010000073.1:0-7074 GCA_964453395.1 uncultured Anaerolineaceae bacterium | reverse complement strand
AGGATTGAGCCGGGTTGAAAAGCGCAACCCGGCCTACGAAAAATGATTCCGTTTTTGAATCCGGCTTTTTTGTTTAGGATTGAGCCGGGTTGAAAAGCGCAACCCGGCCTACGAAAAATGATTCCGTTTTTGAATCCGGCTTTTTTGTTTAGGATTGAGCCGGGTTGAATGGACAATACGTAAGCCAGACAAAAGGTAATACCACTCACTTCGTTCGGGTACGATGTTCGCCCATTCAATTTCGCCCTACCCAGCTACGAAAGAAATTTTTTACCCGCTCCCTGAATCCTGCTCCCTGCTCTCCACTTCCGGACTCAACTTTTTTATCATCCGCCAGGCGGGTTCGTTGACAATTTGCCAATTTCCGAACTGGTCCTGGTAGCGCCAGCGGCCTTCTTCGGTGCCGATGATGCGATAACCGTGTTTTTCATAAAGCTTTCGGGCTTGTTCATTTGCTCTTCCGACGTTAATCCTCATCGTATCAAAGCCGCGTCCGAGCAAATATTCTTCTAAAAATCGAATCACATGCCCCCCCAGGCCGTTGTTGCGATATTCCGATCTGATTCTGAACGAAAACATGTAAGCCCGGTGGATTCCGTCTGCCATTTCAGGATAAGCTGAAAGCAAGAGCAAAAAGACCTGTCCGATAATTTTGCCATCCTGGTTTTCGGCAACCCAAATCAGGGTGTTGCCACTGCGACTGTTTTGGTAATGCTGACGGTAGAGCCGCCGAAAATGAGCATATTCGCCATCCCATTCCATGCCGGGCAAATCAGCTTCGCGGGCTTGTCTGAGGCGAATCAAATCGCCATCGGGCATCGTGTAGATCGATTCGGGTAAAGTGGACATTATTTTTTCTCAAGCAATTGATTGAGCAGTTCAATTTCTTCATCAAAGCTGTGAATTTCACCATCCAGCCAGGCTGCTTTGAGGCGACTGAGAATGCTTTCGTAGCGCGAAGAAGGCGGTAAACCGCGTGCTTTGAGATCTTCACCGCTGGTATAGGGGCGGATTTTTTGGTAAGTGCTCAGGTAGTCCTCAAGGGGTTGAACCAGACTATCCTGAGAATAGAGCACGGTTTGAATCACCATTTCCGGGAATTTAGAAAGCTTTTCACTGATTTGACTGGGCAAGATTTTTTCTAAACCAGGCAATATAGCACGCAGGCGGGCAGTTTGGCGGATTTTTTGAACCATGTCAGCCGTCAGCCGTAAACGTGAACCGAGATCCTGGATGATTTGCTCGGGGTAGGCTTCGAGCCAGAGCATCCAAAAGGCAGTTTGCAGGCTATCGAGGCTGAGCCAGCCGTCTTCGACATGAGCGATTGCCGTTTCAATTCTTGCTTTTTGGGCTGTGGTCCAGTTCAAATCCGGGTGGATTGCTTTTAATATCCCAAAAGATTGCAAGCTTTGCATAATCTGGGAGATTTTATCTTCCTGAAAAATTAAATCGATTTCATGGCGAATTCTGGCACCGGTCAGTTCGTCAATCAGAGGCAAACTAGCTTGCAAGAGGCTGAGCGTGCGTTCTTCAATTTCAAAATCAAAACGTTCGGCAAAACGGACCGCCCTCATCATGCGCGTAGCATCGTCGACAAAAGAAAGCGCATGTAAAACGCGAATCTTCTTCTGCATCAGGTCGTCATAACCGCCCCAAAAATCGAAAAGCTGTCCATAATGTTCGCCATCCAGACGAAGTGCCAGCGTGTTAATCGTGAAATCGCGCCGGTGAAGGTCCATCTTGATGCTGCTGCGCTCGACAACAGGCAGGGCAGCCGGATGGTCATAAAACTCGGTTCGGGCGCTGATTAAATCGAGGTGTTCGGGCAGGGCGTTTTCACCGTAACAGGCAATTCCCAGTTTTTGGCAAATTTCGTCCCTGCTTTCGGAAAGAATCCATTTAGCAGTTCCAAAACGCTTGTGGACAACCGCCCTTCCGCCATACACACTGACCAGATGATTGGCAAATTGAATCGCATCTCCCTCGAGGACGATATCAAAATCCTGACTGGGACGGTTGAGAAGCAAATCGCGAACAAAGCCGCCGACAATATAAGCGGGCAGGCGGAGCTGGCTGGCTTCTTGGGCAACAGCCTGGAGCAGGCTTTTCCGTTCTGCGGTCAAAGCCTCATCTAAGGCGGCGACCACATCTTCCTGCGGTAAAGGTTTGCCGTTGGGGGTGAGCGTGCCAATCAGATCGGTTCGGGTAACAATTCCAATCACATAACCGCTATGGGGGTCAACAACGGGAACTTGCCCCCAACCGGTATTCGCCATAATTTCTTTGATTCGGCTGAGCGAATCGTCCGGAAAAACCCGGATTTCGCCGGCTTCCATTAAGTCGCCGACGGTTTTATTGAGATTGTGCTGTAAAGCGCGATCAACATTGCGCCGATTGAGCAAACCAATTACTTTTGAATCTTTGACTACCGGATAGCCCTCAAAGCCATAGCGATTCATCAAGCGGGCCGCCTCTCCAACCGAGAGTTGCGGGTCTAAAATCAATGGATCGCTGGACATGATTTCGCGAACTTTCACCTCCGGTGTGACGGCAACCGGTAAAAAGCGCAAGACTTCATCGAAAGTTTCTTGCATTAGCTGCCGGGTGTTTTCGGGGTTGGGCCGGTCGATTGTGCGAATCAAGGCTGAAGACGCGCGCTTGTGCCCGCCACCGTCAAAATGACGTGCCAAAAGTCCGACATCCAAATTGTCGGTGGTTGAGCGTGCTACCACTCGCACGCCTTGTTTGGTGGAGACAACCAAAATCAAGCCGTCCGGATCCAAAAAATCACGCAGTTTATGGGCGACAGACGAAATCTCATCATTCAAATCAAAAGCTTCGGCACTGGCAACCAGAACCTCATAACCCTCAACGTTGTGACTGGTCAGATTGGAAATCAGGCGGTCATAAAGCTGAAGCTGAACACTCGAAAGAGGTGGGTTGAGATAGCGCGAAACGAGATTGAGATTCGCCCCGCTTTCAAGCAAAAAAGCAACTGCCCGGGCATCGCGGGGGCTGGTGTTGCTGTAAGCCAGCGAACCGGTATCTTCATAGATGCCAAGAAGCATTAAAGTCGCTTCGAGAGCAGAAGGAAAAATTTTGGCCGCCTGAAGTTTCTCCACGAGGAGCGTTGCACAAGCTCCGGAAGTCTCAAGTTGCATTTCCCATTCGGGGTGCGATTGCTTTTTGCGCGGGTGGTGGTCAATTACCCGGATTTTTGTCTTAGCGGTTAAGCCACGTAAGGTAACCAGCGATTGCGTGTCAACTAATAAAACTTCTTCAATATCCGTATGCGGGAGATCGCCCAAGCTTGAGAAACCGAGTTCCTGACCATATTTGTTTAAGAATTCGCGACCGTTGCGGTTGATTTGGCGAGGCAAGAGAGCAAAAGTTTCAGGCATGAGCAAATGCGCTCCCAGCATGGATGCCAAGGCGTCGAGGTCAGCTTGCTCGTGCGTCATAATCAATTTCATAGTCTTGCTCCCGCTTTCAGGCAGGTTTAATTATCGTACCAAAAAGCCTGATTTTGTGGGTTGTAGGAATTATAAATTATTTGGGAGAGTTTTCCAAAAAGCCAGTTACCTTCATCAAAAAGGAATTGATCGCTTTTATAGGCAAAAACAACCAGGACATAATCGCCGCCCGGTGTGCTGATGACGGCACTGTCGCTGATGGTGTGCAAAAGTCCGTCTGTTTCGTTTGTCCAGCCATGCTTGTGAGCAATTGTTGCTTCGGGTGCCAAACCGGTTTCGAGCAGTTGATGAATTTTGTTTTCCTTGAGGTAATCAAGCATCATGTTACATTCGGTGCTTGTGATTTGCCCATTGAAAAGTGCCTGATTGGGGTCTTTTGAGCAATGATAAATCTTTGCCAAAAGGTCGCCCACTTCGCTGGGGACGGTTTGATTGTAGAGATCGGGGTCAAGGAAGATATCGCGACGCTGGTTTGCCGCTGTGCTGATTTGCTCCAGCAAGGGAGAGCCGGGTTCAAAATATCCGGCGAGGAAGGTGTTTTGATAGCCGAGTTCGCGCATATCAGCCGTAACCATCAAGGGTCCGCGCTGGTTATCCAAGTAAGCTTTCATCAATCCGTCGGCGGGTGGGTTGAGCGATTCGCCAATCATCAGCTGCATCCAGTTGGTTGCCTGATTGGGTAAGGGTTCTTGCAGGCGACGCATAACCGAGACCATAATTGGAATCTTAATTGTGCTGGCGGCAGAATAGGCGATATCGACGGGCACATCCTGATTATTTTGCAGGGCAAAATGCATCAGTTGACCGTTTTGCATGTCCTGTAAATAGATTTCTGCCAACCCGTTGAAACGTTCCAAAAGAAGTGTTTGGCGCAACATCGCCTCGACATTAGCCCAATTTACCGGAGCTGCGGCTTCTTCGCTGACATTCAATTCGATTACCCGTTCGGCAGGGGAAAGCAAGGCATTTTTGACCTCTGCGACAGTTTCGGGCAGGGAGATCAGTTGGTAGCCGGCTTGGGCAGGCGTAAAATTCGTGCTGTAGAGAATTGGCGTCGGTGCAGTGGCGGGTTGATCGTAACGCTCTGTGATGATTTGGTTGAGGAAGAGGCTGAGCTGGTTTTCGTCCAGATTGTAGGCAAGCTCAATTTCATTCTCGGTTTCAGCTGTGGTTTTATTCCAAATGTAATTCCAAAAGCTCGTGCTTTTCTGGCTTTGAAGAAGCTCGTTGCTCAGTGCTTCCTCGTTGACCGAAAAGCCGAGTTCCTGGGGGCTGAATTGCATTCGTGCGCCTTTATAGCGCAGCTCCACAGGAATGTTGAAAGCATCCCGGACGCGTTGCAGGGCTTCATCGGGGTTGAGATTTCCAAGCGGGATGCCGCTGAGGCTGGTTTGGCTTGGCAAAAGAACAGGGATCGCTTTGAATTTACTGTAAGCATTCACTCCGACAATCAAAGCGGCGAGGATTAGCCCTATACCTAAGGTCAACAAAATCCCCCGCCCAAAGCTATTCTTTTTCTTCCTGCTGTAAGTGCTTCTCTTCATTGAAAGGATTTTACCATTATGTGCGGCAGGGAGCGGGAATCGGGGAGCGGGAAAAAGGAAACAGGAAACAGGAAACAGGAAACAGGAAAAAGGGGGACGTCAACAAAAAATGGCGGCTATAGGGCCGCCATTTTAAGATTTACAAAATTTAGACTAAGGAATCAAGCTCGGCAGGATGGCGTAGAATTCGGTCGCTTTGACCATGTCATCCAAGCTGACGCTGTCGTTGACTGTGTGGGCGGTTACTTCGTCGCCAGGACCAAAGCCAATCGAAGGGATGTTAGCTTTTCCAGCCCAGTAAATACCATTGGTGCTGAAAGACCATTTGCTGGCGGGCTTGAATTCGAGACCGGCCAATTCGCGGGCTTTCAAACCGGCCTGGACCAAGTCATGCTTTTCGTCCAGTGCCCAGGCGGGGAAGTATTTATCAACCGGGAAGACAAAGCCGGTGTATGAAGGTTCGTCATAGAACAAAGCTTCAACTTTGACGCGATCTTTGCTTTCTGCGGGGATCAGGGCTTCAATTTGAGCGATGGCATCTTCTTTGCTTTCGCCAAAGGTCATACGGCGGTCAATATAGATGATGGCTTCGTCCGGAACAGCGTTGAGGCTGGGGGTTTTGACGGTCATGTCTGAAACGGTAATTTTGCCGTGTCCAAGGAATGGGTCATCGCCCAATTCAGGTTCGAGATCGCGAATGCCTTCGATAACGGGCAAAAGCAAATAGATGGCGTTGATACCAACATGGTTGCTGGCGGCATGAGCAGAGACGCCCTTGGCGGTAACTTTCAACTCAATGCGGCCTTTGTGTCCACGATAAACTTCCATTTTGGTCGGTTCACCGATAACAACAAAGTCAGGGCGAATGCCGGGGTCAACTTCAACGAAAGTGTTGGGGGCGATACCGTCACACCATTCTTCCATGTTGCCGAAATACCAGGCTGTCCAGCCATCCAGCAAACCGAGGTCGCGGGCAAAAGCCATGCCATAGATCATGCCGGGTGTAGAGCCTTTTTCGTCACAGGCACCGCGGGCATAGAGGACGCCGTCCTCAATTTTGCCTTCAAAGGGGTCCCATTGCCATTCATGGGGGTCACCAATTCCAACGGTATCGATATGGGAATCGAAAACGATGCTGCGGGGTCCGTTGCCAATTCTGCCCAGAATGTTGCCCATTTTATCAAAACGGACTTCATCGAAGCCTAATTTACGCATTTCTTCGGCGATTCTTTCACCAACCGGCCCGATTTGGGATTCCATGCTTGGAATGGCGCAGATCTCTCGCATAAAACGGATGATGTCATCCCTTTTTTCTTCTGTCATCTGCTTGATTTTGGTCATTACTTCTTGAGAGGTCATTTATTCTCCTTTTACAATTCTGCCACGTGAAGCCTGGCTGGCTATATAATAATTGTGTAACAAAAACGCTATATGTATTAAATTTTTTTAGAATGTGAGCTGTTATGGATATATTATCATTAAAAACAGGTACGGGCAATTTATTTCGCAAGCCTGAACTAAACTGGGGCATTTTGGGGACTGCTCGCATTGCCGAAACCGCTATTCAGGCAATTAGAGCGAATAGAAACAACCGGGTTCTAGCGCTTGCCAGCCGTGATTTAGCGCGGGGCAGGCAGTTTGCCGACAAAGCCAAAATTCCGGTCGCTTATGGCAGCTATGATGAGTTGATTGCCGACTCAAGTCTCCAGGCTGTTTATATTCCTCTGCCTAACAGTGAACATAAAGACTGGACAATCAAAGCATTGCAGGCTGGAAAACATGTTTTAGTCGAAAAGCCTTTCGCCCTCAATGGCGATGATGCCCAGGCAATGGTGGACGCTGCCGTGGATAGCGGACAGGTTTTGATGGAAAGCTTCAACTATCGCTACCATTCGCGAACCCTGAAAGCATTGGAAATCCTTAATAAAGAAGAGCTTGGCAAATTGCGCTTCGTGAATTGCAGTTTCAGCTTTCCGCTGGAAAATCCGGATGATTTCCGCCTGGTGCCCGAACTGGGTGGAGGCGCGCTCTATGATTTGGGCTGCTATTGCATCGAC
>CAYVOY010000072.1:0-7109 GCA_964453395.1 uncultured Anaerolineaceae bacterium | reverse complement strand
AAATAAGCTTAAGCTTTACGAATAATAAAACGGACCGGAAATTTATCCGGTCCGTATTTTGGACGGAAATTAAGTAAACAAACTGGACTGAGTTCTGCAAGACACGCAACTCAGTCCTTTTAGTTTAACGGTCCTCTGATAAAAATTTGGTGAAATTGTCCCCGAATTTTTACATTCATGAGTATAATCATCTAAATATGGTCCAAAACCAACAAATTCCAACAGGAAAAGGGTTTTTTGCTCCAGATTTTGAGTTGAGTCAATCTTCTTTCAAACTCTCCGGAACAAAGGCTTATTTTTCATAGTTGTTTAGTTAAATAACCGGAGTATTTGTTCCCGGTTATTTTTTTAATGCCTATTTAATTAAAAGGAAGTTACATGAAAAGTAATTCACTATCAAAAGTCCTCTCAGTTCTCCTTGTTCTGGCGATGCTCCTTAGCTACATTCCAGCTGTTGCTACTGCTCAGGCAATCAATACTCCCCGATTAGTCACCGTTGACCAAGCCGTTCAAGACGAAATGCAAAAAAGTGGCGTTGCCACCTATTGGGTCGAATTCAATAACACCGCCGATCTCAGCCCTGCCTATTCATTGAACTGGCAGGATCGCGGTTGGTTCGTTTACGAAACTCTCAAAGAACAGGCTGACCGCACTCAGGCTCAGGCGATTCAGATGCTCGAAAGCAGCAGAACCACCTATAAATCTTTTTGGATTAATAACAGCATTTTGGTTAGCCAATCCAATAATCAGGTTCTTTCTTCTCTCCAGAGCTTGCCCAATGTTACAGCAATCTCCGCTCAAAAGGAATATATCCTCTACGAACCGGAAAACCTCCCAACAGACGGAAACAGTCCAAAATCAGCCGAACCGGGTTTGGGGCAGGTAAAAGCACCTGCCGCCTGGGATCTTGGTTATACCGGTCAAGGCTTGGTTATAGCCAATATTGACACTGGCGTTCGCTACTCCCATCAAGCACTTGTCAATTCTTACCGTGGCAACAACGGAGATGGCACTTTCACTCACGATTACAACTGGTTCAATCCAATAAACCACAGCGATAATGTCCCTCGGGATGGCCACATTTATGGTCATGGGACTCATACAATCGGCACCATCGTTGGCGATGACGGTGGCAACAACCAAATTGGTATCGCACCCGGTGCCCAGTGGTTTGCTTGCGCTGGTTGTCCCGATGGCAATTGTCCTGATAGTGCCCTGCTGGCTTGTGGAGAGTTTATTACAGCACCCACTACTACTGACGGATCCAATCCAAACCCAGACATGCGAGCAAACGTAGTAAATAATTCTTGGGGTGATTGTGGTCAATCTTATAACAATTGGTATGAAGGAGTAATTAATGCCTGGCTTGCAGCTGGTATCTACCCTGTTTTTGCAAATGGAAACAGCCACAATTGCAAGTATCCCAGTAATCCGCCCCTGAACACAGTCGGCAACCCTGCTCGAACAGGCAAAGTTACCGGTGTTGGTTCCTCAAACACCACCGGCGGAACTTATGCAGTCCATTCAAACAAAGGTCCAACAGACAACCTGGATACAATCAACCCAACCGATGGCTATGATATGTTGAAACCTCAGGTGGTCGCCCCGGGTTCATATATTCGTTCTTCTTATAATTCTGGCGATGATGCTTATATCTCAAATGGTGGCACCTCGATGTCTGCCCCCCATGTTTCCGGTCTGGTTGCTTTAGTTCTGCAAGCCGCACCCTGTTTGCTCGGCAATTATGCTGTCATTGAGAATTTAATCGAAAGCACCGCAACCCCAATCATTTACAATGACGGCTCTGACCTCACCCCCACAAACTATCCTAACTTCGCCACAGGCTGGGGTGA
Organism: uncultured Anaerolineaceae bacterium; assembly: GCA_964453395.1. Lineage (GTDB taxonomy): Bacteria > Chloroflexota > Anaerolineae > Anaerolineales > Anaerolineaceae > Mesolinea. The sequence continues at coordinate 5,256 of CAYVOY010000072.1, read as the reverse complement.
AATCAATGCCCTCGCCGCTGTTCAAGCCGCCTCCACGATGTGCCCAAGCGGCACAATCAGCGGCACTATCAAAGATACCGACGGCATAGGCATACCCAATGCCAAGCTTCAATTCACCGGAACTAAAGGTTACACCGATAAAACTGTCTATACCAACGAGCAAGGTGAATTCAGCACACTTATCTTCCCTGATACCTTCAAACTGACAGTTTCAATCCTCGGCTATAGCCCATATGTCGAAGAAAACATCACCGTTGAGAATGATGCTGTCATCACCAAAGATGGCGTTCTCACAATACTTCCCACCGCTACCGTCAGTGGCGTCGTGACTGATGGCGGCATAACCGATTCGACTGATAAACATGGCTATCCGCTTTATGCCAAACTCAGTTTCTCCTCCGATGGTCAAACAACAGAGATCTTCACCGACCCCTTTACCGGTGCCTACAGCCTCGATATCTTCCAAAACACGGTCTACTCCGTCAGCGTTGAAGCCCTGACTACCGAATATCTGATGCACTTTGACACCCTCAGCACCACTCAGAGTGCGCTCACCTTGGATGTAGAGCTCAAGGTGCCTGCCTTTTCCTGCACAACCGCCGGTTATTTCTCAGAAGGCAACGGCTCATGCTTTGACAACAACATGGTTAACGATCTGAACTGTGAGATTGTTTCCGGTGGCATAGTCGCCGGTTATGTAACCGATGCCGACCATGGAAATCCCCGTCTGATGGATGCCAGCGTTGAAAGCGATTTGGGCTTTGGCACCACAAGCGCATCGCTCAACCCTACCGCAAACGGGCTCTATTGGTTCTTCCAACCAACTACTGCTTCGGAAGATAACGTTAGCTTTACAGTCACCAAAACCGGTTTTGATCCGATCATTGAAACCCGGACGGTCAAAAAAGACCTGATCAACCGACACGACTTCCAACTGAGCAACGTCGACAAGCTTGTTGCAAATCCGGATGAATACTCTATGGTTATGAATAGCCGTTTGAATGTGACAGTTGGTGAGGGGATATTGGCAAACGATATCCACCAAAGCGGTTTGCCTGTATATGCAGTTTTAGTCGGCGGTGTTGCTTCCGGAGAATTAACCCTAAACCCTGACGGTTCATTTATCTATACCCCGAATGAAAACTTCCACGGGGTGGATCAATTTACATATCAGATAAGCGACGGTATAAACTTAAGCAATACTGTATCGGTTACCCTCGATGTTGAGACAAGGCTTATCGCAAATCCGGATGCATATTCTGGTAATTCCAATCACAGCTTGTTCGTTCCGGTGAGTGAAGGGATTTTAGAGAATGACCTAAACCCAACGCAGGACGCTTTGACCATTACTGTGGTTGAAAATGTTAGTTCCGGGGTTTTGGAGCTGAACCAGGATGGATCATTTGTTTATACACCAAGCCCAAATTCCTATGGGACTGATATTTTTAGCTATAAAATCAGCACCTCGAATTTGGAAAGCAATGTAGCAACGGTCGAATTAAAGATAAAACCCCAATTGGTTGCAATTTGGGACGAGTATTCTATGGTTATGAATAGAAGTTTGAATGTGGTAGTTGGTGAGGGGCTTTTGGTAAATGATATCAACCCAAGCGGTTTGCCTGTGAATTTAGTCTTGGTGAGCAATGTTGCTTCCGGCAACCTGACTTTGAACCAAAACGGTTCTTTTATATACATTCCGAAGCAAAACTTTTATGGGACGGATAGCTTTACCTATCAACTCAAATCTGGATTGTACGAAAGCAATACTGTATCAGTTTCCCTCTATGTTGGGCAAAGCATCAATTCCGCCTTCAGCCTCTTCCTGCCTTTGATTCTAAATTAAGCTTAAGCTGATTGCCTTACACAAAAGGGTCGGAAATTCCGACCCTTTTTTCTTATCTCAAAGATTACCTTTGCGAAATATTCGCAGGAAAAACTCAAACAAAAATCTTCAGCCCTAACAAAGATTTTGGTTTAAGCGATAATTGATTTTAGTTCATTCCTGGCTACCGCTTTTTGTTCAAATGTTTGCAAGTCTTTCACCACGACCGTTCCGTTTTCCAGCTCATCCGGTCCAAGAACCAGTGCGGTTTTGATACCCAATCTGTCTGCCAGCTTAAATTGCTTACTCAACTTATCCGGTTCTGCCAAAATCACATTAAAACCTTCTTCTCTCAACTGACGGCTGAGCAAAATTGAATCTTTGAGCATCTCCTCATTAAATACGGTTACAAAAACTGTTCCGGGATAGCTCAAATTCTGTGGCAACAAGCCGAAATGATCTAAAACCAACATGATCACCACGTCGCCCATCGCAAAACCAACCCCGGGCAAAGGATCACCGCCGACGTCGCCAACCAAATTAGCATAATGTCCGCCACCTAAAATCGCCCTGAATTGCCCGGTAATTTCATGCGCTTCGAAGACCAAACCGGTGTAATAATCCAAACCGCGGATAATTTTCGAATCATATTGCAGGTAATCACGAATGCCCATCGCTTCGGCATAGTCAAAAAGCTGGCTCAACTCTGCCGAGTCTTTCCACAATTCTTCATTTGCCAACAGAGCCCGTAAAGCCTCAATTTGGGCAACACTCAAACCCAAATCGAGCAATTTTTGCTCCCAAACATCCGCCGGCAATTTATCAATCCGGTCAATCATTTTCAACAAATCGCCTTTTTGTTCAGGGCCAACACCTATTTCAGTCAGTTTTCGGTCCATCAAACGCCGATCGTTGACCAAAATTTTGACCATCGAGCTTTCCAAGCCGACCAATTTCAGGAAGTTTGCAGCCAGACCCAGCAATTCAACATCTGCCTGAAGCGCATCCGAACCGATTAGGTCGACATTCCATTGGTAAAACTCGCGCGTTCGGCCTTTTTGAGGTCGTTCATAACGCCAAAATGGACCAAAAGCCCACCAGCGTTGAGGAAAGACCAATTGATTTTGCCTTTCAGCGATCATTCGCGCCAAAGTTGGGGTTAGTTCAGGCCTCAGGCTAATCGGTTCACCGCCACGGTCGTTAAAGACGAATGCCTGTTCTTTTACCAATTCTTCACCAGATTTTGCGGCATAAAGCTCGATTTTTTCCAAACAGGGACCTTCATATTGCTGATAGCCGAAGCTCTCTGATGCCTGGCGCAGTTTTTCAACAAGCCATTGTCGTCTTGCCATCTCATCGGGATAAAAATCGCGGGTGCCTTTTACACTTCGAATAATGTTTTTCATAGGATTCCATACCTTCAATAAGTTATTTCATAGTATATCACGCTGAATTAGAGTACAATTGAAAAAGCTCGAAGGTGGAGGCTGATTATGAAAATTACTGATATAGCTGAACTGGTTTGTGGAAAAATTTTGACCAATAATTACAAAGATAAGCTTGAGGTTCAAGGCGCCTTTGTCGGCGACTTGATGAGCGACGTCCTTTCCACAATCAAACCCGAAGCGGTGCTCATCACGGGCTTGAATCACCCCCAGGTTATCCGCACCGCCTTGATTGCCGACGCCTCAATGGTAATCATTGCCCGTGGCAAAGAACCGAGCAAAGAAATGATTGAACTGGCAGAGAACGAGCAAATGCCTCTGATTTCATCCCCTTTGGGTCTCTTCGAGATATCCTCAAGACTGGCAGAGAAAGATATTCTCAGTTTTGAAAACTCTTTCAACCACAAAAATTGCCCCTAAATCAAAATGAGCGAAAACGCCAGTCATCCTGACCTAATCGCTAACCGCATCACCCGGGTTGAAGAGCTTGTCTACGAGCTTTCCGTTTCCGAGGTGATGACCAAAAACCCCATTACTTTTGATATTGATACCAGTATTCGTGACGCTCTTGAAGTGATGCGCCGACTCAAAATTTCAGGCGCTCCGGTCGTGGTTGACCACATTCTAACCGGAATAATCACCTTTGAAGACGTTGTCCGCGCACTTCGTGATGGACGGGCCGATAAAAATGTTTTTGAATATATGACAAAAGATGTCGCTACGGTTCACGATTATGAACAGGTGGTAGAAGCACTGAAAACTTTTTCCAAAAGTCAGGTTGCCCGTTTACCGGTTTTGGATTCCAATAACAATTTAGTCGGGATCCTTACCAAAGGCGATGTTTCTACCGGTTTGCTCTCCGCGATGGAACGTGATGTCGAAAAGGCAGAAAGATCAAAATTTAAAGCTTCGCAGTTCTTTCTCGACAAAGAAATCATCTCAGACCACACCACCATGGTCTTGCGTTACAAAGTGAAAAAAAATGATTTCCACCATGGCGGAACGGCTTCAACCCGAATCAAAAAAGCACTTTTGCGTTTGGGTGTCTCGAACCAAATTGCCCGAAAATGTGGAATCGCTGTCTATGAAGCGGAAATGAACCTGATTATCCACACCAATAACGGCGGAAACCTTCGGATTGAGATTGATTCCGAAAAAATCAGCATGGAAGCTTATGATGACGGTCCCGGTATTGAAGATATCGAAAAGGCTATGACTCCCGGCTGGTCAACCGCCAGTCAGGAAGTGCGCACAAAAGGCTTCGGCGCAGGTATGGGCTTGACCAATATCCATAATTGCGTTGACGAAATGGCGATTCGCTCCTCCCCTGATACCGGTACGAACCTCTTTATGATCAAATACCTCGAGAAGGAGAACGAAAATGAATCTGGATAAGATTATCAATCGCCTTCAGCTCAAGGTTTTAACCAGAGAAATGGATTTCTCGAAAATTGATATCCAATCCGGCTACGCTTCTGATTTGCTCTCCTGCGTTATGACCGGGGCGGAATCTCATGCCGTTTGGGTAACCTTGATTTCTAACATCAACATCGTGGCGGTTGCCAGTTTGCTCGAAATCCCTGCAATCATCATCACCGAAGATGCCAAAACGGACCAGGCAACCATCGACCAGGCAGATATTCAGGGTATTGTTCTGCTCTCAAGCCCCAAAGCTAATTTTGAGCTGATCGGGCAACTTTGGGAGATGGGCATCGGCGATAAAGCCGTCAAAAATCGCAAAATCGAACTTCATATCCATTCTGTTTTATCAGCGGACACCGTTCTGGAGATGATTCCGCCTTTCATCATCGAAAAAGCCCTTCAAGAAAACATCGAAATTCTGGCTTTAACCGACCACAACACCGGCGCTAACGTTCCGGCTCTAATCGAAGCAGCCCGAGGAAGCGGCATAACCGTGATTCCCGGGATGGAGTTGGAAACCGAAGAAAACGTCCATGTCCTTTGTCTTTTCGACCGGCTGCACCAGCT
>CAYVOY010000071.1:6834-7114 GCA_964453395.1 uncultured Anaerolineaceae bacterium | reverse complement strand
CACAAATCATTCGTGTTGTGGGACATAATTTCATCGTTTTGCGCCAGCCAAATCCGTTCTTGCTGGTCGGCAAATTCAAAGCTAACCGTTTCAATCCCCAAAAGCTCCGCTATTTTGTAAGCAACACCCATCTCGAGAATTGTGCCGTTGGGAATCACCAGCAAATCGGGCTTTTCGCTTTGTAACCAATCGAAAAGCGTGATTGCGGCTTGTCCGTTGCGTTGTTTTCGCAGCAGATAGAGCGGATTATTGAAATCGGTTTCTTCAACCTGCAAAGTAT
>CAYVOY010000071.1:3569-6824 GCA_964453395.1 uncultured Anaerolineaceae bacterium | reverse complement strand
CGGCTAAACTATCGGCAAGCAAGCTTTTTAACGTCATCACTTTTGCTGCCGGTTTGAGTACTTCCTGGGTATAGAGATCTTGCTTGCGCAAGTCAAAACGGTTGATTTCAGTATCCCATTCGGCATAAGGCAGCCAGGCAAAATTGACATCATGCCCCTGCCCGGACAAAGCCAGCGCAACCAACATGGACTGCTCAATCCAATAATGCAGCGTCGAGAAAACACAAATATTGCGCGGTTTTTGATTGCTTCGTTTGAAACGAAGCACATCTTCAACCGCTTTGGGCAAAATATCCCTCAAGTTTTCAAGCTTGTAATGGGCTTGCCAGGGTTTGTTTTTGCCTCTCATAAGCCAATAAGCTTCGGCCGTTAAAGGAAGTGCGCCAAGCAAGTTTTTCAGCGAATCACTCATGCTCTGCCTCGCTCTTCAATTGTCCAATCCAAAGCCGGTCTGACTGCACCCGGTCTTGGTTCGGGCCAATGCGTACCGGCAGCGCCGCTGGCATCCACCGAAAAACTCAAAGCCTGATCATCCTGGAAGTAGCGCTTAACCATATAAGAACTGGCGTTAATCCCCAAAACAAAGCGCCCTTCGTTTAGCGTATGCGGCGGAATAATACAGCGACTGGTATAAACGCCCTTTGGTCTTCCTGTATATTCCTTAAAAAGTGCTTCGTCATCAAGATCGAAGCTTGTGAAAACCGGTTCGCCACGGGTTGTATTTAAATAGTAGCCCACTCTCAAACCGGTCAAATCTTCTAAAAGCTCGTAATCAATTTCAATCGTAATCGGATCAACCGAACGAACCGAATCCGAAACAACCCCCGCTTTGTTGACAATCCGAATTGCCAGGGGCTTAAACGGAGCACTGTTTGCCGGGATTTCATCTTCTTCCCAATAACGTTCGCCAACTTTGGACATGCCACGGTTGAGGTAAAAATCAACCGCTTCGCCAGAGGGAGCACGCATCAGCACAGTTCCCTTATCCAAAACAATCGATTCCTGCGTCAGGCGCTGGATAGCAGACATGTTATGACTGACGAAAAGCACCGTCCTGCCCGATTCGGCTACATCGCTCATTTTGCCAAGGCATTTTCGCTGAAAATCCGCATCTCCGACCGCCAAAACCTCGTCCACGACTAAAATTTCCGGTTCAAGATGTGCCGCAACTGCAAATGCGAGGCGCAAATACATGCCCGAAGAATAGCGTTTCACCGGTGTATCAATGAATTTTTCAACTTCCGAAAATTCCACAATCTCATCAAAACGTGCTTCAATTTCTTTCTTGTGCATGCCCAAAATTGCGCCGTTGAGGAAAATATTTTCCCGTCCGGTTAATTCCGGATGAAAGCCGGTGCCAACTTCCAAAAGCGAGCCAACCCGTCCGCGCAATTCGCCGAAACCCTCGCTTGGGTCGGTAACGCGGGAAAGAATTTTGAGCAAAGTGCTTTTACCGGCGCCATTTCGTCCGATGATACCCAAAGCCTGACCCTGTTTGACCTCAAAGCTGACATTGCGCAAAGCCCAAATCTCTTGCGTGCTGCTGCGACGTTTCTCCTTGCGGAAGAGGTCGGCAAATTTTTGCGCTTGGCTGACAATCAAATCACGAAAAGTGTCTTGGCGTTCTTGTGAAGCGCCAATTTTGTAACGCTTGCCGAGTCCTTTTACGATAATTGCGGTATCTTTTTCCATCTTAGACCACATCCGCAAAGGTTTTTTCCATCCGGCGGAAGAAATATAAACCGCTAATCAGCAAAACAATCACTGCAATACCGGAGTAAAGCAGGCTCATATCCGGAGCTGCACCGCCAAAAAGCGCCCAGCGAAAACCCTGCACAACCCCGACCATTGGGTTGAGGCTGTAAATGTTACGAATTATGCCCTCAGGAATAATCGTGATTGGATAAACAATTGGCGTGGCATACATCCAGATTTGCAGTAAAAATGGCACCATCTGTTGGATGTCGCGATATTGGACATTTAAAGCAGAAAGCCATAAACCAACCGCCAAAGCTGCCAAAACCGCCAACAAGGTTAGCGGAATTAGCCAGAGCACATTCCAGGTGAGTGGCAATTTGTATATAAACATCGCTCCAAAGAGTAAGAGCAAGGAAATCCCAAAATCAACCAAAACCGCTAAGACGGATGAAATCGGAATAATAATCCGGGGGAAGTAGATTTTGCTAATCAGGTTTGAATTACCCACCAGGCTCACACTGCTCTTTTGCAAAGAAAGCTGAAAAAGCTGCCAGGGCAGCTGTGCCGCTAATGTGAAAATCGGGTAGGGCAAATCACTGCCGGTATCGACCTTGAGCAAGAGCCCAAAAACCACCGAGGTAATCAACGTGGTTAAAACTGGTTGCAAAATCGCCCAGGCAACGCCCAAAGCGGCTTGCTTATAGCGCACTTTGATATCACGCCAGGTCAAAAAATAAATTAGCTCGCGGTATTGCCAAAGCTCGCGCAAGTTGATACCCAGCCATCCCTTGGAAGGCTTAATCGTTACCACTTGCGAAGAAGTCAATGTTTTAGTTTCTGCCATTTGCTCTTTCGTTGATATACCAATCGATGGTTTGCCGCAGGCCATCTTCAAAACTGGTTTTTGCTTCAAAACCAAAACGCTCTTTCGCACGCGAGGTGTCCAGTTTTCGGCGTGGCTGTCCGTTTGGCTTAGTTGTATCCCAACGGATATCGCCCTCAAAACCGGTCAGTTTGGCGATTAATTCTGTTAAATCTTTGATTGAAATCTCAAAACTCGAACCGATGTTGACCGGGTCGGAGCTGTTGTAGCGCATCGTCGCTAAGCTAATCCCTTCAGCTGCGTCTTCGGCATAGATGAATTCGCGCGTAGGAGAGCCATCGCCCCAGGCGACAATTTCGGATGCGCCTTGCTCTTTGGCTTCCAGACATTTGCGAATCAGGGCTGGGATGACATGCGAACTTTCGGGGTTAAAATTGTCCCCCGGTCCGTAAAGGTTAACCGGCAGCAAGAAAATAGAGTTATAACCATATTCCTCGCGGTATGCTTGGGACTGCACCAAAAGCATTTTCTTTGCCAAGCCGTATGGGGCGTTGGTTTCTTCGGGATAGCCTTCCCAAAGGTCTTCTTCGCGGAAGGGGATTGGCGTAAATTTTGGATAGGCGCAGATCGTGCCGATGGCAACAAATTTGCTAACGCCCATTTGCCAGGCGTTGTGAATCAGCTGCACGCCCATCATCAAATTGTCATAAAAAAACTCGCCCGGGTGTTCGCGG
>CAYVOY010000071.1:0-3559 GCA_964453395.1 uncultured Anaerolineaceae bacterium | reverse complement strand
ATGGATAATCACATCCGGCTGAGCCTCACGAATCATGCGCTGGATATCGCTTTCTTTAACCAGGTCATAATCCGGATAATTTGGCACAAAAATATCCTTCGCGCCATGATCGTGCAATTTGTTAATTAGGTGCTTGCCCAAAAAGCCGGCACCACCGGTAACGCAAATGCGTTGCCTGGAGAGGTCTAATTCTTTATCCATTTTCACCTCGAAATTTTTTGTCAGTTTCTTCAGTTTTTTCTACTTCCGTTTCTACATCAACGGTCTGGTTATCTTCATTATTAATAGCACTAATAGCAAAAGATTCTTCGGAATCTTTTGCTGGTAATTGTAGTGCAAGTTTAAGTCCATCAATCCGAATTTGGGGAGTTTGCGCCTCATTTGTGAGGGCAATTCCGCGTTCAAGGCAGCTCAGGCGCACAACCTCAGCCACGTCGTCCTCTCCGGTCACATTAACCTGATTAAAACCAGCCTTCTCGAGCTGGTCCAGGCAAAGGTTACTCCGTTCGCGAACGAGGCGAAAGAGATCGAAGGAGGTTTTAATGTAATCCACGGTCAAAGCCGCCCGCAGGGCAATCCCTTCAGGCGTGATGATGTAGCGCAGCTTTTTTCGTTGAGCACGTTTAACCTTGACGTAACCTTTGGCAATCATCCGCTTCAGGTACCAGTTAATCGTTCCCACAGCCACACCCAACTCATCCGCAAGTGCAACCTGGTTGATATCCGGGTTGGCTTCGATTTGTGTGAGCATCTCCAGCGTCCGCGGAGTTTCTTCGGCAGTAATTTCGTTTTCCATATAATTCAGTTGTTGAATTATAAGTGCATTATGCCCGGTCTGTCAAATCACCATGAAAAGCATGGCAAAAGCAAGCATCAGGTTAATCAGAACCGACCAAGCCAAAATCAGATAGACAATTGCTTTGCTGCTTCGCTCTTGCAGATAAAGAAAGAGGGCAAAGATGGTGTTCAAGAGGCTGAATAAAAGCCCGAGCAAAGCCAGTAAAAAGAGCCGCGTCGGCGGAACGGGAATCATATCCACCCAAACCACCGCTGCGTCGATTGCCACAAGCACAACCGCCATGGCAATCAGAACGAAAAGACTGACTGCAGTAAGAATGAGCAAGGTTTTCGCTTTTTTATCTTCAATGACCCGCTGCCAGAGCATTTTCAGGTTTTCAGATTCCGCTTCCGGGCTTTCTAAGCTACCCATTTGGGAAATTTCGTTAAAGGTTTGGGTGAATGAATCCTTGTCTGTGGGCGAAAGAACAACATATGCCTGGCTAAGCTTAATCAGCACCATCTGATCTATTTTGGTTGCTACGAAAAGCGTTTTGCCCAAGCCGTTTATGTCGATTTCGTCATAAAAAGAAGCTCGGAGCTTGCCATATGGGATGGGCAGAGGCGTTTGAAAATCGCTGACCGGGTGAACCCATTCGATTTCGCGCAGGGGGATTAATTCCCGCCTCAAACCCCATTTAATCTCCAAAGCGTCCCGAGTGAGGCGGTAGTTGGTGGTGATAATTGTGAAAACGCGATAAATGGCCACAAAGAGAGGTGCCAAAAGTAGCAAGCCAAGCCCGATGAAAACAATCGCCAACCAGCCTTCACCGATATAAGAAGCATAAACCAAAAGAAAAAGGATGATTAGGATGAGCAAAACCGCCAGGATGCTATTGATCACCAGCGCTTTGGTCTTCGGAGGAATGAACTCTCTTTCCATAGCCAAATTATACTTGCACTTGAAAGCGGGAGACGGGATAAAGGAAGCCTGCAAATTCAGTCCAAGAAAGTGAAACATTGGCGTAATAAAAAACCCCGCTGTTTTTCACAGCGGGGTTTAACTTCAAGCAAAAAAACTTAGTCTGCTAAATATTCGGCGCCGCGGCGCATTGCTTCAATATTCATACCGATGAATTTCTTTAAACGATCGGCGGTATGGGCTTCCAAAGCGCGTTCCAAAGCGCCTTCGGGGAGGGCTTTCAAATTAGCTTCAAGAGCACCGAGCAAAACCATATTGGTGGCGCGTTCGTTGCCGATTTCCTGAGCGATTTTGTTCGCCGGAATCATCAGCCAGTGGATATCCGTACGAGTTGGTGTGCGGTTGACCATCGACTCGTTGATGATCAGATAGCCACCCGGTGCAACCATCTCTTCGTATTTATCCAAAGAGGGCAGGTTCAAAGCGATAACCGCTTTTGGGTAGAGCGCACTGGGCGAGCCGATTTCGTCATCAGAAATGACGACTGTACAGTTGGCTGTGCCACCGCGCATTTCGGGACCATAGGAGGGCAACCAGGTTGTGTGTTTGCCTTCATCCATTGCCGCGTAGGCTAAAACCTGACCGGCATAGAGTGTTCCTTGACCGCCAAAGCCAGAGATGATAATTTCTGATTGCATCGTTTAGCCTCCTTTAGACAATTCTTCAATTGCCGACGAAATTTTGAAATCGCCGATTGGATAAGCCGGAACCATAAATTCCTTCAACCATTCGCGGGCTTTGACCGGGGTCATTCCCCAGTTAGTCGGACAGGTGGAAAGCAATTCCACGAAGGAAAAACCCAAACCCTGTCTCTGGACTTCAAAAGCGGTGCGCAAGGCTTTTTTCGCCATGCGGATGTTGCGGGCATCTTGCAAACTGCGACGAACAACATAGCTTGCGCCATCGAGCGAAGAAATCAATTCTGCGGTTCGGATGGGATAACCTTGGGTTTCCACGTCGCGACCAAGCGGTGAAGAGCTGGTTTTCTGACCGGGCAGGGTGGTCGGTGCCATTTGTCCGCCGGTCATGCCGTAGTTGGTGTTGTTGATAAAGACCACGGTAATATGTTCACCACGGGCGGCGGTAGCAATAATCTCGCCCATACCCATCGAAGCCAGGTCACCATCGCCTTGATAGGTGAAAAGGATTTTATTGGGAAGGGTTCGTTTGATGCCGGTTGCCATCGCGGGGGCGCGACCATGGGCAGCTTCAACAAAATCAAAATCAAAATAGTTATAGGCAAAAACAGAACAACCAACCGGTGCAACGCCGATTGTGTTATCCAGTTCGCCCATTTCTTCCAAAACTTCAGCAATCAAACGATGGGCAACACCATGCGTACAACCGGGGCAATAATGGGTAACCGTATCGGTGAAGCCAACCGGACGCTGAGCAATAACATTTACATCTATATCCAACATCTTATGCTCCTGTTCCAACTAATTCACGCATTTGGGCAAGCCATGAAGCGCGGGGGTCACGGTTTACGTCCTGATCGCCATGAATCATGTCTTCAATTGCAACGCTGATTTCATCGGGATAAGGAACCATACCACCCATGCGACCATAAAAATGAATCGGGGCGCGTTTGGCAACAATTGCGTTCACGTCATCCAGCATTTGGCCGTTGTTCATTTCAACTACCAAAAAGCCCTTGGCACGAGCGGCTAATTCATCCAAAACCTTGCTGGGGAAGGGGGAAACGGTGATTGGTCGCAAAAGACCAACTTTGATACCCTTTTCCCGGGCAGCGCGGACTGAGCTCAAAGCGATTCGACCGGCTGTCCCATAGCCAACCAC
>CAYVOY010000070.1:0-7188 GCA_964453395.1 uncultured Anaerolineaceae bacterium | reverse complement strand
GCGTTTATGCCACTACATACCATCCTTCAACCTTTGGCGATAACCCCCGGACGCGCTCGGGCATGCCGCTTGCCTATGGCACAATTGCTGTTTCCGCCTCCTGGTACCCTTCGATGGTTGGGCAGTCGGTTTATGTTCGAGGTTATGGCTATGGCAGAATTGGCGATTCGGGTGGCGGAATCCCCGGCACGCCCTGGATTGACCTCGGCTATAGCGATGAAGATTACGTCGGCTGGCACAGCTGGACGACGATGTATTTCCTCTCCCCAATTCCTGCTTGGTATCCGGCGGTGCTTCCATGACGAAACAACTTAACATTTTCCCATTAATGAAAAAATATGGCATCAAGCCAAAAAAATCGCTGGGCCAAAATTTTCTAATTGAACCGGCCGGCCTCAACAAAGTGATTGATGCCGCGCAATTGCAAGCTGAAGACGAAGTCCTCGAAATTGGTGCCGGTTTGGGCAGCCTGACTTATCTGTTGGCACAATCTGTACGCCAGGTTGTTGCAGTCGAAATTGACAAAGCCGTTCTGCCGCCTTTACGAGAAGCACTGACCAATTTTGAAAACGTTCAAATCATTGAAGGCGATATTTTAGAGAAAAACCCGGATGAACTGATGCAAGGCAAGGACTATGTCGTTGTCGCCAACATCCCCTATTACATCTCATCGGCAATCATCCGCCATTTGATGGAAGCCGCTAATCGTCCCAAACGGGTTGTTTTGACCGTCCAAAAAGAGGTTGCCGAACGTGTTATCGCCCGCGATGGCAAAATGAGCCTGCTTTCACTTTCGGTGCAGGTCTTTGGGCAGGTCAGCATGGCTGGTGTGATTCCGGCCGGAAGTTTTTTACCGGCTCCGGATGTTGATTCGGCGGTTTTGAAAATTGAGCTTTACCCTGAACCGCTGATCCCTTTGGCAAATGAAAAAGTGTTTTTCAAAATTGCCCATGCCGGTTTCAGCCAAAAACGCAAGACATTGCGCAACTCACTTTCCGGTGGTTTGGGAATTTCTGCCCTTCAAGTTGAAGAAATTTTAGCAAAAGCCGAGATTAACCCTCAACGGCGGGCTGAAACGCTAACTATTCCAGAATGGAACAAGCTGACTGAAATCTATCTCGAAACAGGCTAATTCTTAATCGGCGATTTAGCCGGAATCCCAACTTTTCGGGGAAATTCGTTGGGCGTTGCTTTGATTTTTTCGAGCACAACCATAAAGCGTTCATCTTCAAGACCCGGCAACTGTACTTGAAATAAGTCAAGCATTTTTCCGCCCATCAAACGAATCGCATTCTTGCTTTCCTCGGCTTCTTCCTTTGCGCTGGAGCCTTTTTGCATGACAACCAAACCTCCAAGCGAGGCGAGCGGTAAAAGGAATTCAACCAAAATTGGCATCCTTGCAACAGCACGCGCTAAAACCAGATCATATTGTTCACGATGGAGCTTGTCTTGCCCGATTTCTTCTGCTCTGGCTGTGCTGACGATAATATCGCTCAGCTCCAACTTTTCAGCGAGCTGCTCACAAAATCCGGCTTTCTTCTTAATCGATTCAACCAAAGTCAGTTTCGCTTCAGGATAAAGGATTTTCAGCGGAATGCCCGGAAAACCAGCCCCGGTGCCGATGTCAATCATCGCCTTCGGTTTGCTTCCCTTAGGCAAAGCTTGTACAACGCTCAAGGAATCGAGAAAATGCTTGATTTCAATCCCTTCCACATCCCGGATTGCAGTCAGGTTGAATTTTTGGTTCCATTCCAAAAGCTCATTCAAATAGGTTTGGAATTGTGCAATTTGTTTTGCAGAGAGTTCAATGCCAAAATCGTTTTTTGCAGCTTCAATCCAATTTGTCATCTTAATCCAACAAACTCTTCAATCTTGCGACAACCATTTCAGAAGCGACCGTGTTCATGCCGCCTTCCGGAATAATCACATCGGCATAGCGTTTGCTTGGCTCAACAAATTCCAAAAATGCCGGACGAACCATTTCCAAATATTGATTCACGACCGAATCCATGGTTCTGCCGCGTTCCACAATATCCCTCTGCAAACGACGAATAAAACAGATATCCTGATCGGTATCGACAAAAAGCTTCATGTCAAAATGCTGGCGCAATTTTCGTTCCGCAAAAATCAAAATCCCCTCAACCAAAATCAAACGCTTGGGTTCAACCAATTGCGTTTCGACCGCCCGGGTATGATTCACAAAATCATAAACCGGAATCTCGATTGCATTTCCTGCTTTCAATTCCCGAAGATGCTCAATCATCAACTCAGTTTCCAGCGATGATGGATGGTCATAATTAACCTTCAAGCGCTCTTCAAGAGATTTATCGGTCTGATTGCGATAATAAGCATCATGCGGCAAAATTGCGATGTTTTCCGCGCCGATTACTTCCAAAATCTTGGCAGAAAGGGTTGTTTTTCCAGAACCGGAAGCTCCGGCAATTCCAATGACAAAAGCTGGTTTGTTTGCTGACATATCTAAATTATAACCGTACTTACGGTATAATTTTCAGATGGAGTAAAAGAATATGTCAGCAAAAATTATCGATGGAAAAGCAATAGCCGCTGAAATCCGCGGAGAAATAAAAGTCGCAATTGATCAACGACTTTCGTCGGGAAAATCAAGACCCGGTTTGGCAACAGTTTTGGTTGGAGAAAACCCAGCCTCCCAAGTTTACGTGCGCAATAAACACAAAGCCTGCGCCGAAGTTGGGATCACTTCTTTTCCTAATGAGTTGCCGGCAGATGCCACTCAGGAAGAAGTGGAAAGTTTGGTTCGCAAGTTAAATCAAGATCCTGCCATCAACGGAATTTTGGTCCAATTACCCCTGCCAAAACATCTGGATGAAGAAAAAATTCTTGCCAGTATCGACCTTGCCAAAGACGTGGATGGTTTTCATCCAATCAACATCGGCCGCTTAGCCCAAAAAGGGCGCGAACCCCTGTTCACCCCTTGCACGCCGACCGGTTGTATGGTTTTGCTTGAAAAAGCCGGTGCAAAAATTGCCGGTGCCAATGCAGTGGTTTTAGGGCGCTCCAACATTGTCGGAATGCCGCTGGCACTGCTCATGCTCAAGGCGAATGCCACGGTTACCGTTGCCCATTCCCACACCAAAAACTTGCCGAAGATTTGTCGCCAGGCTGATATTTTACTGGTCGCCATCGGCCAGCCTGAATTTGTCAAAAAAGATTGGGTCAAAGACGGTGCAATCGTTATCGATGTCGGCATCAATCAGGTGGACGACCCAAGTGCCAAACGCGGTTATCGTCTGGTTGGCGATGTCGCCTATGACGAAGTCAGCGAAGTCGCCGCCGCCATCACGCCCGTTCCGGGCGGCGTTGGCCCCATGACAATCGCCATCTTGCTCAGAAACACGCTTCGCGCTGCCGAATTGGCAGACGAAGCTTAAAATAAATTACGAGGGAGTAGCTTATGCCAACACTTTTGGTAAAAAATGCCACAATCATTGTCACCATGGACAAGCAAGACCGCGAACTCAAAGATGCCGCCATCTTTGTCCGCGACGGCTTGATTGAACAAATTGGCCCGCTGTCAGAAATGCCCAGGGAAGCTGACGAGGTTTTAGACTTACAAGACCATATCGTCTTTCCCGGCCTGGTCAACACGCATCACCATTTCTACCAAACCCTGACCCGCGCTCTTACCGGTGCCCAAGATGCAAACCTCTTCAACTGGCTCAAATATCTTTATCCAATTTGGGCACGGATGAACCCGGAGGATATTTTCATCAGCACGCAAACTGCTTTGGCTGAGCTGGCGATGAGTGGTTGTACGACCGCCTCTGACCACCTCTACCTCTTCCCCAATGGCAGCAAGCTCGATGACGAAATCAATGCCGCTGCCACAACCGGTATGCGCTTGCATGCTTCCCGCGGTTCGATGAGCCTTGGCGAATCTCAGGGCGGTTTACCTCCTGACAGCGTTACCGACAGCGAGGAAAACATCCTCAAAGACAGCGAACGCCTGATTCAACGCTATCACGACCCCAGTTTTGGCTCGAAGTTGCAAATCGTTTTGGCACCATGCTCACCTTTTAGCGTTACCGGTCAGCTGATGCGCGATTCTGCTGTTTTGGCTCGAAAATATAACGTCCATCTCCATACTCATTTAGCCGAAACCGAAGATGAAGACGATTTCTGCCTCGAAAAATTTGGACACAAACCAGTCGCCTACATGCAAGAAGTCGATTGGATTGGCGATGACGTTTGGTTTGCCCACAGTGTTTGGGTCAACGAAGAAGAAATGGACCTCTATGCCCATCACGGATGTGGCGTTGCCCATTGTCCTTCTTCAAATATGCGTTTGGCTTCCGGAATTGCCCCTGCCATGAACATGCTCGCCAGAGGTATTAAGCTCGGCTTAGGCGTGGATGGTTCTGCCAGCAATGACAGCTCCCACATGCTCAACGAAGTTCGCCAGGCGATGTTGCTCGCCCGCTTGAACAGCGGCATCAAAGGTGCTTCTCGCTCTGCACTGGATGCGCCTCCGCTGATGACAGCCCGCCAAGCGCTTTCCATCGCCACCCGTGGCGGTGCTTCAGTCCTTGGGCGGACAGATATTGGCAGTCTTGAAGTTGGAAAGTGCGCAGATTTCTTCGCCATCAATTTGAACAAGCTCGATTATGCCGGCGCTTTGCAAGACCCGGTGGCTGCGGTTGTTTTCTGCGCCCCGATGAAAGCTGACTGGACGGTTGTCGGCGGTGATGTAATCGTTCGCGAAGCTCAATTTACCAAGTTTGATATCCAGGAACATGTCCGCAAACACAATGCGGCAAGCAAACGCCTGATAGAAATATAAATTAACCCAGAATTGGGTAACAAGGAGAATATTCAATGCAAAAAAAAGGTTTAGCCGTTGTCGCGGTTGGTGGTAACGCCCTGATTCAGGATAAAGATCATCAGACAATTCCTGATCAATACGATGCTGCTGTGAAAACGATGAAACATATCGCCGATATGATCATCGACGGTTGGGATGTGGTGGTTACTCACGGTAACGGACCACAGGTTGGCTTTATTTTACGCCGCTCTGAACTCTCTGCCGGAGAGCTTCATGAAGTTCCTTTGGATTTTTGTGGCGCCGACACCCAGGGTTCCATCGGTTACATGTTCCAACAAGCTCTCTACAACGAATTTAAAGAGCGCGGTATCGAAAAATTGGCAGCAACGGTTATCACTCAAACCATCGTCGATGCTAATGACCCCGCTTTCCAAAACCCCACCAAGCCGATCGGTTCCTTTATGGAGGAAGCGCTTGCGATGGAAAAGAAGGAAAAAGAAGGTTGGGTTGTTGTCGAAGATGCCGGTCGTGGTTGGCGTCGGGTTGTGGCTTCCCCCATTCCCCAAACCATCGTTGAAGCGAACGCAATTCGCAGTTTGATTGATAACAACTTTGTGGTTGTCGCAGTTGGCGGCGGTGGCATTCCGGTCATGGAAAAAGAAGACGGCGATCTCACCGGCGTTGAAGCGGTCATCGATAAAGATTTCGGTTCTGCTATCCTTGCCAGCATGATTGATGCAGACCTTTTCCTGATTTCAACAGCGGTCGAAAAAGTTGCCCTCAACTTCAACACCCCCCAAGAGCAATGGCTTGATCAACTAACGGTTGCCGAAGCAAAAGAATATATCGAAGCCGGTCATTTTGCCAAAGGTTCCATGTTACCTAAAATTCAAGCAATTTTGAAATATATGGAAAAAGGTGGCAAAAAAGCCCTGATTACCAACCCCGAGTCAATCTCCAAAGCCTTGGCTGGAGAAACCGGTACCTGGATTTTGCCCTAAAAGATTAGAATCAAGTAAAATATAGTTCCCCTGTTTGTAAAATAAAAGCAGGGGAACTACAGCTCTCATTTTCAATTTTTGAAAGGGAGCAAAAAAAATCAAAAAAGTGAGCCTGCCAATTCGATATGCCAATTAGCTATTTTGAATGTTCAGATTGTGGGCGAAAGTTTCAGCCCAATCAAGTTACCTACACCTGTCCCGTTTGTTCCGGCAATTTGGACAGTCATTTTTCCTGGGAAGAAAATCCCGGCGAAGTTGACCAACACAGCATCCTTGGAAGCAGAGAAAGCTCCTTATGGCGCTATGCTCCGCTTTTGGCTGTTCCGGACCCCGGATTTCAGGCAAGCCCCCTGCATCGCGTCGGCTTCACGCCAGTCTACCAGCCGGAAAACTTGCGCCAAAAGCTGGGCTTGAAAAGTCTTTATATTAAGGACGAGAGCCCCAACCCAAGTGCTTCCTTTAAAGACCGTGCCAGTGCAATTGTCATCAGCCGCGCTATAGAAGCCGGTATTGATACAACCATTGCCGCTTCAACCGGAAACGCAGGTGCAGCGATGGCTTGCATGGCTGCCAGTGTCGGTAAGCGCGCCATTATCCTTGCGCCAAAAAGCGCACCTCCCGCCAAAATCGCCCAATTGCTGACTTTTGGTGCCGAGGTTATCCTGGTTGACGGCTCTTATGACGACGCTTTCGATTTGAGCATTGAAGCCTCAAACGAATTTGGCTGGTATAACCGCAACACCGGTTACAACCCTTACACGGTTGAGGGAAAAAAGACCGCCGGTTTGGAAATTTGGGAACAGGTTTTGCGTTTTCTTCCTGAAGATCAAGACTTCAACGTTTTCATACCGGTTGGCGATGGCAACATTCTTTCGGGCGTTGCCAAAGGTTTTCATGACCTTCTCGCTCTGGGTTGGATTGAAAAATTACCGCGAATTATCGGCGTTCAAGCCGAAGGTTCTGCCGCAATCAGCAATGCTTTTTTTGCCAAGAGCGACAAAATCGAAGCGGTTCATGCCCAAACGCTGGCAGACAGCATCAGCGTCGACTTGCCGCGTGACGGCTTGCGCGCTCTGAAACGCGTTCGCCAAAGCGGTGGCTTTTACCTGACCGTATCCGACCAGGAAATTTTGAAAGCTATCCCCCAATTAGGCAGTGTCGGGTTATTTGTCGAACCGGCTGCCGCCACTGCTTATGCCGGTTTGGTAAAAGCGCTTGAAAACGGTCAAATTGACCCTGCTACACCTGCTCTCGTTTTGTCAACCGGCAGCGGTTTGAAGGACGTCAAAGCGGCAATGCAAGCCGTACCATCTGCCAGAATCATCGAACCTAAATTATCTAAACTCAAGGAGATATTGCATGACTGACCCTGTTTTTTCTGTAATC
>CAYVOY010000069.1:3967-7196 GCA_964453395.1 uncultured Anaerolineaceae bacterium | reverse complement strand
GCAGCCTCAGCAGGGATATCAGCAGCAGAGGTATCCGCAGGGTAATATTACAGACGCGCAGATGAAAAATGGTATAAGGTAATCTAAACGGAAATGAGGGAAAATATGCAGACGATTGTGCTGGTTATGCGCCGCAAACCCATTGCTCAAAGCTTAGTGGGAAGATTGCAGGATAATCCCGATGCTCAGATTATTCATGCGTCTGACTATGACAACTCAGAGGCAATTATTTTTAATAGCAAGGCCAATGTTGTGCTAATCGAAGCCGCGGAATCGGGTGATTATGGTATAGCTTATTGTTTGGAATTATGCGAGAGACTACGGAAGGATGCGCCTAAGTGCATGTTGCTACTTATGTGTCCGGAACAAGACGAAAACAGCATTACAAGGGTTGTTGAGGCAAAACGCAAGAAACGAATTGATGATTTTGTTTTCTATGATGTGACAATCGAATATCTTATATCAAAACTGATGTCCATGTATCCAAGCAACGGCAAATATGAAATGTTGAGAGGAGAACACAATTATGGGTCTAATTAAAGCTGTAATGGGCGCTGCAGGAGGCGTTTTGGCCGACCAATGGAAGGAGTATTTTTATTGTGAATCACTGACGGAAAACGTCATGGTCACCAAGGGGCAGAAACGCGTTTCGGGGCGGTCATCCAATACAAAAGGTGAGGAAAACATCATCACAACCGGCTCAGGAATCGCTGTTGCAAATGGACAGTGCATGATTATTGTAGAGCAGGGCAAAGTGCTTGATCTTTGCGCTGAGCCGGGTGAATATACCTTTGATGCGGGGGGCGAACCATCACTGTTTGCCGGAGGCGATCTAGCCGGAAATGCGACGGCTTCTCTGCAAAGTGTTTGGGAGCGTTTTAAGTTTGGCGGTAGTCCCGGCAAAGACACACGCGTCTACTATTTTAACACTAAGGAATTAATAGGCAATAAGTACGGAACACCAAGCCCCGTGCCTTTTCGTGTGGTAGACAGGAATATCGGATTGGACATCGATATATCAATTCGTTGCTTTGGCGAATACAGCTACCGAATTATGAATCCAATTCTCTTTTATTCAAATGTCTGCGGCAATGTTGCGGATACATATACGCGCGACACCATCGATGGACAGCTCAAAAGTGAACTTATGACGGCGCTACAACCGGCTTTTGCAAAAATCAGCGAGATGGGCATTCGCTATTCCGCATTACCGGGTCACACTGTGGAACTTGCCGATGCCCTCAATGAGGTGCTTTCTGGAAAATGGAGCAACTTGCGGGGCCTGGAAATTGTATCATTTGGCGTGTCCTCGGTAAAGGCGAGCGAGGAAGACGAGCAAATGATTAAGGAACTGCAACGCAACGCTGCATTCCGCGATCCTACGATGGCGGCAGCCCATTTGGTGGGTGCGCAGGCATCGGCCATGCAAAGTGCCGCATCAAACGAGAGCGCAGGGCCTGCCATGGCTTTCATGGGAATGAATATGGCGGGCGGAGCGGGCGGAATGAACGCGCAAAATTTGTATCAGATGGGCGGACAGCAACAACAGGCGCCACAGCAGGTGCAACCTGCTCCGGCTCCGGTCGCTGCCGGTTGGCAGTGCTCGTGCGGGATCAATGGGAACACAGGAAAGTTTTGTAACGAATGTGGAAAACCTCAACCAGAGACGAACGGTTGGAGTTGTTCTTGTGGTGCTGTAAACAAAGGCAAATTCTGTGCTGAGTGTGGTAAGGGAAAACCTGCAGGTGTTCCGCAATACAAATGCGACAAATGCGGCTGGGAACCCACTGACAAGGCGAACCCACCAAAGTTTTGCCCGGAATGTGGCGACCCCTTTGACAACGGCGATTTAATATAAATTTTAGGAGGAAGAAAAAATGAAACTGTTTAAAAAAATGATTGCTATGGCACTTTTGTGCACAATGCTAGTTTCCCTGGTGGCCTGCGGTGGTGGAGACGTGCTCAAGGGAAAGTGGACGGGCACGAATGATGACGATGTAGAGGTCGTTTGGACATTCGATGGCAAGGGCGGCTGTACACTCAACAATCCCTATATGGGAGACATGAAAGGTGAATATACAGTTGAAGGAAGCACAGCAACCATCAAGCTCGACACATGGGATGATGAGTCGATCTATGAGTTTGTAATCGATGGAAACAACCTCAACATGATTGGCAGTGGATATAGTCCAAGCTACGAGTTGAAAAAGTAATGGGAGGTAGTTAAACCATGGCACTTTTTGGTAAAAAATATTGTGATATTTGCGGGGATAAAATTGGTCTTCTCGGTAATCGGAAACTGGATGACGGCAACATGTGCAAAAATTGTGCCGTGCTGCTTTCGCCGTATTCTACCGATCGACGAAAAACAAGCCTTGCAGAAATAAGGGAACATCTGGCATACCGTGAGAAGAATAAAGAAGCCGTTGCGACTTTTCATGCCACACACAGCATTGGCAACGGAACAAAAGTAATCCTAGATGAAGACGCCGGGAAATTCATCGTCACTTCCTCAAGCCGTTGGCAAAATGAAAACCCTGATGTAATCGGGTTTTCCCAAGTAACCAGCTGCCAAACGGAAATCCGCGAAAGCAAAACCGAACTTAAACACAAGGATAACGAGGGCAAGGACGTAAGCTTCAGCCCACCTAGATATGACATCGATTATGATTTTTATATCACGATTAATGTCAACTCCCCTTGGTTTAATGAGATTAAGTTTAAAGTCAACAATAACCGTATTGATAAGCAGGGCTCGGTGGAATACCGTGAAACCAAGCGTCAGGCAGACGAGATAAGGCAGATCCTTACACAGGTGCGGCAAGAGGTGCGGCAAAGTGTTGCCGCCGCTAATGCGCCGAAGATCGCTCAAATATGCCCAAACTGCAGTGCGACCACAACCCCGGATACAAACGGCCGGTGTGAGTTTTGCGGCGGCGCAGTATCGTAGACGGACAATCGTCGCATAAGGCTAAACCAATAAACCAGAAACAGGCAGGTAATTCTGTTATCTTGTCGAAGCTACTGAAAAACCGCTGCACTTCAAACAAGCGGAGGTGCAGCGGTTTTGGCGAAAGAAATCACAGGGGGTGCAAATGATGAAATATACAAGACTTCTTTCACTGCTGCTTTGTGCGACGATGTTAAGTGGTTGCAATATACCACAAGCTGAGAATAAAGATCAGACAATAGATAAAAGCGTCTTCGAAAGTGCTTTTGAAAAGGCTTC
>CAYVOY010000069.1:0-3867 GCA_964453395.1 uncultured Anaerolineaceae bacterium | reverse complement strand
ATAAAGATCAGACAATAGATAAAAGCGTCTTCGAAAGTGCTTTTGAAAAGGCTTCCGAACGCACTCCACCTGATTTAGATTCAGAGGAAGGCATAAGGGAGTATTTGTTAGGCGAATGGGTAATCGCGAACCTTGACGTAAGCGAAATCGCATGCCGTATGATCATCGACGCTGATTTGGGTGTTGATTTATCCTTCAGCAACGTTTATACAGATGAATTATATGAGGTTTACAAGGGGAAAATTAAGCTTGGCAGGGCATATGCACAACCCGGTGAAACGCCCGATCTTATTCTTATCGAGCTTGAAAACTCGCCTATTCCCGGAATCGATGCATTCTTTTTACACAGAACGATTTATGACGGCAGGCGCGTTATGGCTTTGTTTTCTTCGCTTTATGGCACTGTTTTTGAGATTTTAATCGCCGAAGGTAATTATCGTTATTCGTTCCCTCCAAAGGAAATAGACTTTGAAAAAGTAACTGGGGAAGCGTCTGCGCGGGCTCCCCGCAAAAATGACGAATTTCATGCGGTTTATTGGGGAAGGACAGATGATGCAAAAAGCTTTTGGCTAGATGATGTGGTGTGGATTCCGACACAGGACTATACACCACTTTATCCCGGTGCGATGACCGATTACGAAAACGAGATAAAAGAGAGTGTTCTCTATAGCGTTAGTCCGAATATTGCAAAGAACTTCAATCAGTTGATTTATAGCTATGTTTATTTGGTACAAACTGATGAGCGGGGTAGTGTCATAAGCTGTACACTCGCCGAATATCCCAGCCCACCCGATGATCCCGCTCTTGATATTCAACAGAAAATCTTTGAAATTATCTATGCCACAAAAGAGCTCAATGATTATCTAGGCCTTGGTATGGAGATCATGTTCGATTGGGAAACTGAAATTGTTGACGGTGCGCAGTGCTATCGTGTCGCCTTGGGAACTGATCACGAAGATCAATTCGTGCGGGAGATCCACTATGCCGTGAATATCGATACGCGGCAAGTTTACAAGTACGATGTTATTTTCGACAGCTGGGATCGGGTGGAGATGGGGTAGAAATATTAATAACCATCTTGTGATGTCTAAGGCAAGGGTTATTCCTGCAAGAAAGATAATTTTCTAACGAGGTGTAATTAATGAAATATATAAAGCTTTTTTCAATACTTATATGTATTGCGATGTTAAGCGGTTGCAATATACCGCAAGCTGAGGATAAAGATAAGATAATAGACAAAAGCATCTTCGAAAGTACTTCTGAAAAAATTTCCGAACGTACTCCATCTGTTCCAAAAGCTCCATCCAAAACTCAGGATGTTGGCACTTCACCGACGATTACACTTGATTTAGATACGGAAAAAGGAATAAGAGAGTATCTTGTAGGTGAATGGGTTTTTGAAATGTGGTACTTGAGCGATGTTGTTTGCAATATGCGTATTGACAAGGATTTGAATGCCACACTGTCCTTTTATGATCCCTATACAGACGAAAACAATGGGGATTATAAAGGCAAAATCGCATTTGATAGGATATATGCAGACCCAAACGAGGCACCTGACCTTCTTTGTTTTGAACTAGACGGCGATTATCCCGGCGGCGATTTCTATTTCCTACACAGAACTATTTACGATGGAAAGCGTGTTATGTCGCTGTTTCCGGCTTCAAATGGCAATAATATTTTTGATATACTGGGAACCGAAGACAATCCATATCTCGCCGATGATATAGTGTTTGAAAAAGTGACAGGGGAAGAATCTCAGCTGCATCCCTATAAAAACAAAGAATTTTATGCATTTTGTTGGGGAATAGACGACGACGAAAAGAAACTTTGGATAGATGATGTGTTGTGGACATCGCAAGATGATAATTATGCACGGATGTATCCCCCTCAGATGGCCAATTTTAAAAATGATATACGGGAGAGCGTTTTTTATAGTATTGCTCCTGACAGGATTATGGATGTTCTGGAATATGAAATATACCAAGGTAATGTTTATTTGGTGAGAACCAATGAGCACGGCGAAATCGTAGGCTTTGATTTTGTAGCGTAGATTCTCAGGATACAAATACGGACTACGATTACAACGATATTGAAATTATGTATGAACTTGACGTAGTCAGAGAATATTTCGATTTTGGTAGAGAAGTTTTGGTCACCGAGGAAATAAAAACAATTAATGGTGAAAAATGTTATCTTGTTGTTTTAAGCATAAATCAAGCAGACGGTTTTGAGCAGACAACACGCTATGCTGTCAATGTTAGTTCATCTATAGTTTACGAATATGATGCATTTAATTATGAATGGATAAACTTGTCGGTGAGATAGAAAATTATATTGTAACATTGGGGGATGATGTTATGGCAGTGATGAAAAGGAGCGTTTTGGTGGTGATAACCGTAGGGATTTTGAGCTTGCTGTTTGGAGGATGTGCCTCTTTCGAACCAGATGTTTCACCTGTTCCAGATCCGATTGACAGCACACAGAATACCAGAGATCCATCCGTCACTCTGGAACGGATCTATTTTAGTCAAAATGCTATGGATAGGACATCCTGCTATAATTTCTCTTTAAAGATCAAACCTAATACGGGAACTATTTCTTTTGATGCCTGGTGCATCATCGATCGTGAGGATTTCCAGGAGGTCAATATTCAGGACTGTTCGCTGCCCCGGGAGGAGTGGGATGCTTTTCTTGAGCTAGCGGAGGAGATAGGACTGGAAAACTTGGAGGAATTGAAAAAGCAGACCAGCTCACCAAGCATACATATTGCAGATGCCACCACCCAAAACCTCACTCTGTATTGGTCGGATGGAAGCTATGAGAAAAAGGTCATTCCAAAAGATATTGATGAATCACTTTGGGAATTCATGCGAGAACTGGCAAAGCGATATGCCCATGAGAGTCCCTGATAAAATAGGTGCAGATGTGACAAGGGGTGAGGCAGCGGCTGAGGCAGATTAGTTCACAGGCGAAGTCGGCGAAAAAATAAAGCTCGATAGTGTCGTCAATAGTTATTCAACCATAAAGCGATACATCGGGTTTGAGCGGCTGCAATAAACGAAGCTGTGTTCGACAGTGCGTAAAAATCTGTGTAAAGTCCGAAGTCACGGTATTTGAATTAAAGGGTGACGGGCACCCGATCACCAAAGAAAATTATGAGATGGTCGAGAATTGTGCCCCAGTTACGGATGGGCATCGTCCATTTTTCGGTGATATTTATCGTTGCCAAATAGAGAATCTTCATCAGGGCGTTGTCGGAAACGAAGGTGTTTTTGGTCTTTGTCACTTTGCGCAGCTGGCGGTTGAAATTCCCGATGGCGTTGGTGGTGTAAATCAGCGTCCGGATTTCGGCCGGATATTTGAACATAGTGGAAAGCTCCGGCCAGTTGACCCGCCAGCTCTTGACGCCAAGGGCATATTTGCCGCCCCATTTGGCCTCCAGCTCATCCAGCGCCGCCAAGGCCAATTCCTCAGTCGCGGCCTTGTAAATCGGCTTCAAATCAGCCGAAAACACCTTGACATCCTTGTATGTGTTTTGCCAAGAGTACTGAGTTCACAAAAGAGAACTGGATGTCCTGCGTGAATTGGTAAACGGCCGTTCCCAAAAAGATACAGCAGACATATTGGGTATAAAATATGACTCTGTAAGAACCCATCTAAAAAGCATTCTTGTAAAAACAGGATATGACACCCCCAGCCGCTTTATCGCCGAAGTATCCCATAAAAACTATATGATACCCGAATTTTATGAAACCTCACGGGAGGATGAAGATACAGAAAAGTAAACATCAAACTGCCCCCACAGTCAATTTGATGTGACCCCCAAAAGTTAGACTTTATTGCGAAGTAGATTTATCTGCTTCG
>CAYVOY010000068.1:0-7206 GCA_964453395.1 uncultured Anaerolineaceae bacterium | reverse complement strand
TTGTGCCAATTGCTGATGAGGCGACCGCCAGACAGCAAACAGCAGATAATCTTTTGGAAGGTTTCTACATCATTTCAACCGATTATTTGGAAACTGGTAAAGTCACTTTCGTAAAACCGGAAGTAAACATGATTACCGAACTCGTTCAGCAAGGCGCTTTGGACAATCTAATCAATTTCAACCTGATGGGCAGCGACCAAGACCTTTTTTTCCGCTATACGAATCCGCTCAATTACACATTTGAGTACATTGACGAGGCAAAAGCCGATACGCGCGACCAGGATGACCCCTCAACTTTCTTTGCGCCTTACGTGATCATCATGCTTTTTTACATGTTGATTGTCTTGAGTTCGAGTTTTATGCTGACTGCTGTCGGAAAAGATAAAGATAATAAAACCATTGAAGTTTTACTCACCTCAACCAAGCCTCTCGATTTGTTCGTTGGTAAACTTTTAGCTTTCGCTGCTTCCAGTTTGCTTCAATTCGTCGCCTGGGGAGCTGGCGCGGCGATTATTATGAACCTCGGTGGAAACTCTCTCAGCTTCTTGCAAGGCATGCAATTGCCGACTCGGGTTTTCGCATTCGGGATTCCCTATTTCATCCTGGCTTACTTCCTTTATGGCAGCTTGATGGCCGGTTTGGGCGCGCTGGCACCAAACATGCGCGAGGGAAACCAGGCATCTTTCATTTTGATGATTCCGATGTTGTTCAGCATCATGATAATGCAACAAATCATTCAAGACCCAAATGGCGGAATCAGCCTCTTCTTAAGCCTCTTCCCGCCCACATCTTCGGTGATAATGATGGCTCGCCTCTCGATTGACGCTGTCCCGTTTTGGCAAATCGCCCTCTCGCTTCTGCTTTTGATTGCGACAGTCTGGTTCGTCATCAGAGCGGTGGCAAATATGTTTAGCTCTCAAACCCTCATCAGCGGCGAAAAATTTGAGACTAAGAAGTTCTTCAGAATGTTCCTCTCGAGGAAATAAGATGCGCATCGGATTAATCAGCGAAGCTTTTATTGACAAAGATTTGGACTTCAATTTCGCCCAAATGACTCGCTGGCTCAGGAAGTCAGAAGGCAAGGCTTACGATTTGCTCTGTTTTGGAGAATCTTTTGCCCATGGCTTTGACGGATTAAGCTGGAATTATGAAGAAGATCTCAAAATCGCCCTACATAAAGACGACCAACGCATCTGCCAGCTCGCTCAAACTGCTCGGGAATGCAAAACAGGTATCGCCTTTGGTTACATCGAACGTGATGGACAAAATTTATACAGCTCTTATCTGGTGCTTTCGGCAGAAGGTAAACAACTTTGTAATTTTCGCCGTCTCTCCCCCGGTTGGAAAGAGCCAATTGCCAACCCGGTTACTTATCTTGAAGGCAAAACATACGATACTTTCCAGCTGAAAGACAAAACATTTGGTATAGCAATCTGTGGCGATCTTTGGCATGACGATTTACTTGAAAATTTTCAACAACAAAAATCCGATTTGCTCCTTTGGCCACTCTATATCAATTACAATCCTCATGAATGGGAAGTGCAAGAAAAGGCTGCCTATGCCGAACGAGCGGGTATGCTCAAACGTCCGGTTTTGATGATTAACAGCCTCTCCGCCCCACCGAACCAGTCTTTTGGCGGAGCATATCTCTTTGATGAGGGCATAATCAAGGCAGAATTAGCGATGGGCGATAGCGGAATCCTGACAATTGATTTTTAAAACGAAATGCGGAATAACAAACTACTCTTCGCTTAGTAGATTGCAAAAATAATCATTTTCGGATATTCGGAAGGTAAAGGTTAATAATATTGCCCGGGGCTGTGACGTGGAAATCAATTGCACTTACAATCCCCGGTCGGCTGCCTGCAAAGTCGCTTTCTTCATCCCAGGCTTGGAAATAGATGCGATGCTTGCCTTCCGAAAGCCCTTCAGTTGGAACTTCTACCTCAAATCTTGCATAAAAGCTATAAATTGGATCTTGCTCAATCCTTGTTACCGGATAGAGCTCTGCCTGTGGATGCCAAGGAGGAATGTCAAGCGAATATTCAATCCGCTTCACCGAGTTGTATTGATCAGCACCATTATGCCATTTGGTGAAATCGTCAGCTCCACCGCTAATAATGATGCTGTTTTGCTGATAGCTCAAATTTTCAATTTCGAGATCCGGACCATAAGCCCTTTGGAAAGGCGCGCTGCTCAATTTCAGTGCTTGTTTCAGACTAGCCAAATTGGCTTCCAGCAGATACTCGTTGAAATACCAGCATTCTGTCACATAAGCGCCCACCTTTGAACTGCCCATACTGAATAACAAGGAAGGAATGCCCAGTTCACCATAAGCAAAATCGACCAAAGTACCATAGGTGGCCAGATTGCCAGTTTCATTCTGCCGATAGGGTTTTGCCGGGCTATTGTAAGTAATCTTCTTTCCCAGTGTATACAGCTCGTCGATGTAATTATTTTCGGCAAGCGGGTCATACCGAAAGGGGCTAAGCATTTCGTTTTCATTGGCATCCAAATGAAGCAATATGCTCCGCTCTTCTTCGGCTTTGAGTGCTGCGAGATAATTGACAATTGCCTGGCTTTCCGCTTCGCTGCCTGGGCCTTCACCACTATAGGCTTGATCGCAAGTACCATTTTTAGATTCGCGCCACTGAAAAGGGAAATTGAGGTTCAAACGCACACCGGTCTCATTTTCTTGACAACTGTTATGCACATTATTTTGCCAGCTTATCTCAAGACCCTGTTCGGCCTGAAGCTCTGCCCTTAGCCGCCCATCCGGATTAGCAAGAAGAATCAAATCGAGCTCCAAATAATCCAAAATCCAGCTATCTTCGGCACTTTTTCCATAATTGGCTAAGAGTCCCTCGGCAAAACGCAAGCTCAGCTCAAGCGGTGCAAAGGCGTTTGCCCGCAATCCGCTGACTAAAACAAGACGCGGTTTGGATTCATCTATGCTTTGATTCGTGATCTCCAAAGCGTAGATTGGCATCCCGTTCCAGGATGAGCCAATTTGATTCAGCTTGACTAAGTCGGGATAGCTGCTCTTGAGATTTTGCATACTTTGATAAATCGCCGTGATATCGCGATAGCATGGAAAATTGGGAACCGTGGATTGAGTTTGAAACTGGGATTGAGCGAGAGCTGAACTTGTTGAAGAGAAAATTAGAAAAGCCAATAATACAAGCAAGAACTTCAAAGATTTTTTCAAGAGAGCCTCATTCTGCCAAAATGGAGACGACAGTTTTTGAAATTTTTGTATCTAAATGAAACAGAACTTATATTTTACCTGAACTATTCAGTAAGAGCCTGAGAGTCCCTATTTCAGCAATTCTCAAATTTTCTCATGGTTGATGCGGACAGTTCCAAAATGAGAATTGCTGCTGCACAACTGCCCTATGCCTCAATTAATCCAAAGGCGGGTAGTTGGTGATGTCTTGAATTTCTGTATATAAAGGCGAAAGACGGTCATACATTTTTACGTAAACGCGGTTATAGAGCTCATCGTAAATTTCTTGGTTTTTAGCTTCGGGGTGGAAGCTGTCTTTAATCCGCGTCATTTCTGCCACAGCAGTCTCAAAGGATGGATGCAAACCCAAACCAACCGCTAGATCGATGGCGGCACCCAATCCGCTGGCTTCGTATACATGCGGACGGCTGACGGTCATACCAAAAATGTCTGCGGTCAATTGCAAAGCGGCATCACTCTGCGAACCACCTCCGGCAACACGAACTTCTGTTATCGGAACATGGCTTCGTTTGCTCGTTTGTTCGGCACCTTCTCTCAGGGCATAAGCCAGCCCTTCCAAAATTGCCCGGTAAATGTGGGCCCGGGTATGCACTCCGCCAAAACCAATGATTGCCCCTTTGGCTTCCGGCCCGGGTGATTTCAAACCCGGTGCCCAATAGGGTTGAACGGTCAGTCCCAGGGAGCCAGCCGGGATTTCGCTGACCAAGTTGTCAAACAGATGTTCCGGGGAAATTCCACGCTCTTTTGCCAGGCGTTGTTCGTTTGCTCCGAATTCGCGCAAGAACCATGAAACCATCCAGTAGCCTCTGAAAAGTTGAATTTCAAGTGAATACGAACCGGGAACGGCGGAAGGATAGGGCGGAATGAGCGGAATTACTTCGATATATCGTTTGTGGGTGGTATTAATGGTTGCCGCCGTGCCATAAGAAAGACAGCAGATGTTTGAGGCAAGTGTCCCTGAGCCCAAAACTTCACAAGCTTTGTCTGCCGCTGCGGCAATTACCGGCAAACCAAGGGGAATACCGGTATCTTCAGACGCTCTACGGTTAACTTCGCCTAAGAAACTTGCCGGTTGCACCAAATCGACCAGCTTTTCGGGTTCGACGGGAACGGCTTTCCATTTCCAATCGCCTTTCCCTGCCCATTCATGTTTTTTATAGTCGAAAGGCAAATAGGCAACCTGATTTCCGGTTGAATCGATAAATTTTCCGGTCATTTGATAACTAAGATAGCCGGAGAGCAGGACGATTTTGTAAGTTTCATCCCAAATCTCCGGTTGATTGGTTCGAATCCAATTTGTTTTGGCTTCCGTTTGAAGATAGCGGACGGTTTCGGTCATCCCGGTCAGGGCAAAACCAAGCCCCCACAAACCGCCGACCTTTGGCAGACCGGTCGTCTTGCGTTGGTCAGACCAGTGAATAGCAGGTCTGAGAGCTTTTCCGTTTTTGTCGAGATTGATCATGACATTCCGCTGGCAGGTGATGGCTACACCGGCAATTTGGTTTTTATCGACGCCATCCATGAGCCAGAGTTTTTGACAGGCTTCGCAAAGGCTTTGCCAAAACTTTTCAGGCTCCAATTCAGCCCAGCCGTGATTGGCAGCCGAATAAACGGGCAAGGGAACTTGAGTCTTGAAAAGCAAATTGCCTTGCAGGTCGAAAATTAGAGCGCGCGTCGATTGGGTGCCTACGTCTATTGCCAATAATTGTTCTTTCATCTAAACCTCAAAACCTTAAACCCAGTCTTCCTAAAATTGGGCTTTTTAAAATAAAATTCATTGCCAAGTTTACCATTAAGATTAACAGGGTAAGAAACAGGAAATTATAAGAAAACTGTAAACATTCCAATTTCTACTAAAAAATCACCTCATCGGCTACAATTCATAAGTCAGATAAATATCTTTCCTAAAGTGAGAAATTGTCGGTGAAAGACAAGCGAACCAACCTTAATATCCTTTTTCCAATCGTAATTTTTATTAGCTTAATCGTTGCAGGAGAGTTTCGGTTTTCCCATAAGGAGCCGCATTGCCTCGATCTGCAACCCGGCATGGCGATTCAAACCGGTTCAGCAGGGCTGGCTACTGCCGACCCGGATGGCGAACATTCGGTTTACTCCTGGCCTTTTGCTCTCGAACAAATGGGTCATTCGCTCAGTTCTTATCAGCTCTATTCCGGCAATCTGGATGATGCTTATTTCCATGGCGGGCTCGACCTGCGTGCTGAGGCAGGAACGGCGGTTCATACGCCTGTCGCCGGGCAAGTGGTCAACATCGAAAAATACAATTTTAACGACCTCTATTGGGAGGTCGCAATCCTCGACCCTGAGGGTTACGTTTGGCAATATCATCACGTTGATAAAAATTCCATCCCTCCAGCTATCCACCAAGCCTATGCAGCCTGGCAGGCAGATCCACAGGACGGTGGCTTTATCCCTGCCGGCAGCCATGTGGGTGATATCGTCACTTGGACAGAATGGACTTTTGGAAGCTATTTTCATCACATCCACCTCAACATTCTGGCAGCCGGGGATGTCTATATCAACCCGCTTGAATTTTTGGACAACACTTATCCCGATACCCAAACGCCCGAAATCCAGGGAATTGGCCTTTTTAGCGGAACAAACAGCCTGCTTAGCGGTAATTCAGTTCCCAAAGAAACAGATTACAGCCTCTATCTTCACGTTCGGGATCTCTACATGAGCGAGGTTTACTACCTGCCTCCTCAGCGAATCACCTATAAAATCAATGGCGCTGAACCGCAGCTTGTCTGGGATTTTCACACTTTCCCCGGCGGAGATCAAGACGATATCTATCCGAACAAACTATTCTTGCCCGGCTTGACCAAAGGCAATTACGATGCGCGCGATTTTTATATTGACCTCGGTTTCAGGCTTGATGGCGAAAAGCCTTTCCCGACCGAAATCGGGGAATACGAAATTGAGGTTGAGGTTTGGGATTATCATGAAAACTATACATCCTCAAGCTTCACCTGGCTGATTACAGAAAGCATCCCCGATGGCGGTTGTATTGGAAATAATGGGATTACTCACACTTTCACAATCGAGCAGGATGCCGTTGTTGAGGATATTAACCTGGGGATCGTCGCCGAGCATGCCAAACGAGGTCAGATTCGGGTTAACCTGAAGGGTCCGCAAGACAAGACGGCAAAAATCATTGTCTTCAACTCGGGAGATGAGAATCAAAATTACAATATTTTAGTTGATGATGCGTCCGATGAAAAAATTAATAACAAGAAGAGCGACGAATTGTTCCCAACAACTTTCAACCGTCGGGTTGGCCCTTCCCAGAATGGGATTTTGGATGCGTACATTGGATTGCCGGCGAAGGGAATTTGGGAAGTTTTTGTTTGCGACATGATGCCCGGCACAATCGGACAGCTTTACAAGCTTGATCTGCAAATTAAAACCAATAATAATCAGCAACCGATTGCCACGCCTCAATCGCTAAAGACCGGGATGGGGCAAGCTTTGCCAATTCTTTTGAGCGGAACCGATCCGGAAGGTGCAGAGCTTAGCTTTGAGATTGTTGAGATGCCAAAACACGGCAGCCTGATTGGCGAAGGAGAGTCGTGGATCTATCTTCCTCAAGCTGGTTATATCGGGGAGGATGAATTCCATTTTGTTGTCAATGACGGCGAGCAGAACTCCTTACCCGCGACGGTTAAGATTCTGGTTCAACCGCTCTTGTTTATACCGCTGATTTTTGCTGGCAAGTAATGGTTCATCAAATCTTGGGATTTGGCAGTTTTTTAGAGCCTTTAGCATAATGACCTGACAAAACAGGAAACAGAACAGGGGTCTGGACTCATTGACCCCTGCTATCCTCAGTCAACCGGGAAAAATATCCTGAAGTTGGTTCCGTTTTCGGTATTAATGCTGATCTCACCGCCATGTAATTCCACCACGGATTTCACAATCGAAAGCCCAATCCCGTGTTTGCC
>CAYVOY010000067.1:4051-7280 GCA_964453395.1 uncultured Anaerolineaceae bacterium | reverse complement strand
GGTACCATTTAAAAGCCTCCTGACAATTGTGGTCGCTGCTGCCTTATTGTTTGCATTGGGTTGGCTCCAGAGTTTGATTACAGTCAATCGCCAGGAGATTAGCAGACTGTATGAGAGCGCTGAAATACAGATTGATATCGCTCAAAAAGTGGAGGTACAAACTGAGGGATTATTGAGTCCAGGGAACAACATCTCAAGAAAATTGGTCGATTGGATGGAAGATAGTCCATACATCGGCAGGACATACAAAACAAGACGTTACTTGAACCGCAATAAATTTGATGAGGAAATTTGGGACTATGTCATCCCTCCTTACTTACTTATCACGGTCAGCGATTTGGATGAAGCTCTTCAAAAATTTTTGACTGGCTACGAAATTACCTATCTTGAAGATTATGGACCGGAGGATATAACTGAAATTTGGACAGAAGCAGATTTAGCGACAAAACCCCTGCCTCTGATAGCACCAGAAGATGTTATGGCACTTGAAAAATGGCATTTAGGAGATGAAATTGAATTGGAATTGGGTTTTATTGAGGACAAGCTAACTTTTAAAATAATTGGGAGTTCCAGGGGAGGAGATAATCTGGTTCGTGTTATTGTGTCTGATACAAAGCATGAACACGAAACTACCACATTCACGTACCATTATATGATCGGTAATCTCAGTGCAATGGAATTGAAAAACATGGGCAGGCTAAATTATCACGAGGTATATCTGTATACCAATCCTAAAATGAATTACAGATTGAAAGAATTCAAAGAAGCATTGGCAGAACAAACTCCTAAATTAGCGAATTCTAATACGATAGTGCAGATTTGGGACGAAGAACTAATGGCTGTCGTTGAGCCGATGGAGCGGAATTTGTCTTTGATGGAAAGACTCTATCCGATAACGATGGTCATTTCGGCGGTGATTGGCGGGGTATTGTGCTTGCTTTTGGTGCTCAACCAGGCGAAGGAGACGGCATTGCTGCGCATGCTCGGGGTGGAGAAAGGCAAGATTCGGGCGATGCAGGTCAAACAAATTTTGTTCCTGACGCTAATTGGTCTGCTTTTGGGCTTCAGCATGCTGATTTCCCTCAGAGGTCTCGGAGCTGCTCAGCCTTCGGTTGCCGTAGCTGCTTTGGTTTATCTGGTTGGTGCACTCTTAGGCGCTCTCCTCGGTGCTATTCAAGTTTCGAACAAAAAACCGATGGAATTGTTGCAGGTGAAGGAGTGACAGAGCCAAGTGCTAAGTGCCAAGTGCCAAGGAAAAAAAGCACTGTGATTGATGGATGAAAGTGTAAACAATCACCTCGGATAATGTGTAAACCATCAGGGTCTATACAATAAAGCTTGTCCGTACGGGATTAGAAAATAAATATAGCTCAGAAAATAAAAGGAGAAATGATGAGTGAATTAGTCTTAGAAAATGTCAGCTATGCCTACAAAGGCAGCGATCGCAAGGCGGTCAATAATGTATCGGTGCATTTTGAAGAGAGCAAGGTCAATGCCGTAATCGGTCCTTCAGGCTCCGGTAAAACCACCCTGCTTTCGATCATGGCCGGTCTGGATAGCCCAACCGAGGGCGATGCCCTGATTGACGGCGAAAGACTTTCGGGCATGGATTTGGACCAATATCGCAGAGAAAAGGTCAGCATGATCTTCCAGGCTTTCCACCTCTTCCCGCTTCTGACGGTTTTGGAGAATGTCTGCTTCCCGATGGAGTTGAACGGTGTTGAAAAAGAAGCCGCGATTGAACGAGCAAAAATCTACCTGAAATCTGTCGGAATCACTGAAGAAAAGCACAAACGCTATCCGGGCAACCTGAGCGGTGGCGAGCAACAAAGGGTCGCCATTGCGCGAACGCTTGCCAGTGGTGCCAGAGTGATTTTGGCGGATGAGCCCACCGGCAATCTGGATAAAGCCAATGGGCAAAACATTGTCGATATTTTGAAATCGCTGGCTCATGACCAGGGCTATTGTGTAATCATCGTTACCCACGACCCGGCCGTGGCAGACCAAGCCGACCATGTTTGGAAAATGGACGATGGAGTGCTGGCCAAAGGTTGAGATCGCCTGAACTTGAAGAACTGAGCGCTTCGGGTAGAGTGATTCTGCGTTGCCAGCACAACCAGCCTAAGGAGTGATCATGTAACAAAATATTATCCACAAATCCCTTGTGAGCAAACCAATCTTTGGTTCTTTGATAGGGGCATATCTCTTCTGGCAGAACGGGCATGTTGAGGTATTTGATTCCAACTTGGTCGTGGAGATGCTTGCATATTATAGTAACTAACAAAGTCATTATCACCTGGTGTGTGGATAATATCAGCAAGGATTTTTTCGATCTGCTCAATCGAATTGTCTGTGTTCTGTACCAGGAAGTCAATATCCAGAGTCGGGCGGCTACTGAAATTGGTCAGGCAGTAAATCAAGTGGCCACCCTTGAGGACAAAGCGGTTTTTGTGCTCAGAGGTTGCCAATCTGCGTAAGAATTCTTCCTGACAAAAAAGTTGGAGGCATAGATGGTATGGTCTCCCTGATGCAGCAGCTAGGTTCCTTAATCTAGCCAGTACCGATGCAGCTCTATCAACCTTTGATCAATATTCCCATAATTTCGACAACTCTCTTGTAGACGCGCATCTGCTTTGCATAGGCAGAAAGATTGCCTACATTCTTCTTCCTATCTTTTGCGTAGGTAAGAATCGCTTTATTGAAGAGTTAACTGTTGATCTTGTTTTGATACTTGAAACAATCACATATTGTCCGCTCTCGATCGTACATGGCCAATTTGACATCATTGATGGTTTGCTCAGTTTTGCCAAGCAGAAATGTTTCTTCAGAAATAAAGTATGGTTTTATTCTTGGAGAGTTAACTCCCAGGCGCGTCCTTGTAATGGTCCTCGGGAAAGCAATTGTCCATTCAAGTGGTGTTCGATCACTATAGCCATAATGAAACAGAGCTGAATCCAGACAGATAATTCCATCTGGGAAAAGTCGGGCAATAATCGTTTCTTCAGATGAATCCTCGTATGAGCTCAGTTGGTAGTAGCCTCTCCTGACCCGATCAAGGAAACCTCTATTGCTAAGATAGGTAATCTGGGAATTGTTCAGCCCATTTTTCTGAAAATCAGCATTTTTTGCGATACCGCCGTTTTCAGCAATAGTTTTTTTTGCGAGTGCATAGATATCCATCCAAGTCTCCTAACCATACACAAGTAATTATATTTGTGTATGGTTAGAG
>CAYVOY010000067.1:0-4041 GCA_964453395.1 uncultured Anaerolineaceae bacterium | reverse complement strand
CATAAATGCTGGTTACTCTCTCAGCACCTATTCTAAGGCTGGTATTCATTTCCACCTCTATATTGAAAGCTTTGGCGGGGTCTATGTCAGAGAGAAATCTATAACTGGGATGTTTCGTGATGTCATACTTGTCAGAGAGAAATGGGCGCTCCCCTCGCAGTTGCAGGATACACTTGGAATTGTCCAGTACAGCCAGCTCATCCTGGCTCATTAGCTCCTTACCCATTCTTTGATGGCTGATACCATGTGATTTCTCTCGCCCCCTATTCTCAGATGTGTTATCCAAGTCAATCGTCTCTTTTCCTAATAACTCAGAGATTTCCTTGAGCGTGGTTCTTTCCTTCCCACCTAAGAAGAGCATGCTGTCACAGTTGCCTATGATCGTCTCGGCATGATCTTTATAGAGTGCTTTGAGTTGACTTTGGGCTTGCAGAACGATACAAGCTGAGATCTCTCGAGAACGAATTGTGGCTATCAAGCGTTCAAAGCGAGGAATTTGACCGATATTGGGGAACTCATCTAACAGACAACGCACATGGATGGGCAGCCTGCCACCATAAATGTCATCGGCTTTATCACAAAGCAGATTGAACAAT
Source organism: uncultured Anaerolineaceae bacterium (assembly GCA_964453395.1). Lineage (GTDB taxonomy): Bacteria > Chloroflexota > Anaerolineae > Anaerolineales > Anaerolineaceae > Mesolinea. The sequence goes on along the minus strand of CAYVOY010000067.1, from coordinate 3,445 downwards.
TGCGTGTAGAGCAAGGCAGCGACAAAATTGAAAGTATCATCAGTATCACTGATGATCACGAACAGGGCAGACAGTCTGTCTCCTAACAAGTCCAGGTCCATTTCATCGTAACTCATCAATTCCCGCAATTCGTAAATATCAAAGGGGGCTAACCTGGCACCACAGGAGATCAAGATAGACTTGGCTGTTTTCCCAGCAGCTAATTTATATTTCTTGTATTGCCTTACAGCAAAGTGATCAGGGTCCTTTTCTTCCAGCTCATCAAAGAGCTCGTCCACGGGATTTTTGAAACTCTCATCATCCTCTCGAGCTTCAGAAGCATCGATCATTTCCAGCAGGGTGGTGAAGTTCTGTTCACGTTCTGGAGCTTCATACCAGATGTATCCAATCAGAGCAGAGTAATAGAGACGTTCCGCTTTGATCCAGAAATCTTCACCAGCTTTTTCACCTTCCCCCTTGGTGTTGATGATGATGGCGTTGACTAATTTGAGAATGTCTTTCTCTGAATGGATATAAGCGAAAGGATTGTAATGCATACTACGTTTGAAATTGATTGTATTAAGCACCCGGATTTGGTATCCGTTATGTTTAAGCATTGTGCCACATTCGGTTAGAATGGTGCCCTTCGGATCGGTGACAACATAACTGGAGTGCATTTGCATCAGATTGGGTTTGACGAAAAATCGGGTCTTTCCTGATCCTGAGCCACCAATCACAACAACATTCTTATTCCGTGCCCGTCTAGGGTCTTTGGGACGGCTCTCCATGGTTAGAGCTTCAGACTTGGTCAGGATGATGTTGTTTCTAGGGTTCTTATCGATATAAGGCGCAATATCTCTGGCAGTTCCCCAACGGGCGGATCCGTATTCAACGCCCTTGCGAAACTTCTTACGGTTTTGACTTCTAGCAACCACAATAAGCTTCAGCAATCCAGCTGCCATAAACCCAATCAGCAGGTCCTGAAGATTGAATGATATCCAGGGATGCTGGGCGATGAAGGACAAATTGGCAAAGCTGGCGATAATCTTATCTAAGAAGTCACCACCTTGGAGCAAGCGAAAGATTTGAACCAATTTGTTTGCTAGGTAGAAAGGGATCAGATAAATCAGGTTGAAGGCTAAGTCTTTATCGAATCTGATTTTCATCTTACGATATCCTTCCTCTGAACTCGCTCTGGGATCTTGGCGGCTCTGTCTTTATGGGTTTGTCTGAGCTTTTGCAGCTTCTCCCGAAGGGAGGGGCGTTCCTGTACTTTCAATCGCTTTTTGACAAACTCACTGAAGGCTGTTTGAAGGACTTCTGTATCTCTACCTCTGAAAAATACAAGATAGTGCGGGGGTGTCTTGTCCCGCTCTTTCTTGATGGCATATTCAATTCCATAGCGTCTGGCGATTCTTTCGAAATCACGGATGTGCTCATCGTGAATTTCAATGTTGGCAAGTCCTGATCTCTCTTTCATCATTTCCTTGATCGTCATGCGCCCCTTATATGCTGGGTGAATAGCCTTTTCCCTGGCATTGAGCTGTCTCCTTTGACGTTCTTGGGCAAGGTACTTTTCGATGGCTTGCAGAAAAACCTTCCCGGTCATCTTTCCGGTTTGAACTATGAAAGTGATACTTTTTTGAGAAACCTCTTCTTGCATGACCACTATCCTTGTTTTAGTTTGCCATAAAGATTATGATTCGCTTTTGCCTGATAATAGGCATTGATCGTTTTACCGGAGTTGTAGAGCGCAGTGAGCAAGTAAGCCCTGATGTTTTTTACATCGCTTGAATTATCCATCATCGCATCCAAAACGTATTGGATATGCATTGAGTTCAGACTTAGGAGGCGCTCCCTGACTCTTTCGGCAGGTATCTGCGAGCCGTTGATATGATAATACTTTAAATGTGAACAGGCCGTATCGATGAGGATTTCAAGAATTTCCGGAATCGAGTCGGGGTATCTTAGCATAAGGAATTCATAGTCAATATTTTTCTTGAAAATATCCCGATATTCCATCCATCGTTCCATCTCTTTATCTCTTTCGACAGCACGCGACATCTTTGATTGATGGATAGATTGATTAGATTCATTCTCAGTATCATTAACCTCAGTCTTATCAGTATCAGTATTATTTAACTCCTTTTTTGGGAAGTCTTGACTTCCTTTTTTCGGCACTATTGACTTCCCTTTTTCGGAAGTCATGACTTCCTCTTTTAGGAAGTGTTCATTCTCCTGATTATCAAGGTGGGCGTTGTCTTTTTTGCCTAAAAAGTTCATCACATAGATTCTGGTTGGTCTTCCCATGCCTTGCTTTACCCGCTTAATTAACCCAATACCTTTATGGCTATCCAGTTCCGCCAGCATCTTGACGGCCTTGTTGTGTCCACAATTCATCAGTTTTTGGATTTCGATAAGGGTGAAATAAATGAAGACGCGATCCTGATCATCTTTCCATTCATTTGAGAGAGACAAGGACATACGATCCAACATCAGGCCATAGAGTACCTTTGCGCCACTCGACAGGTCAGCAAAGATGGAATCTGTGAACAACCTTTTGGGGATACGATAGAATGTGAACTGTTCGGCTTGGTTGCCATAGTAATAATCAAATTGATGTGAATTCAACAACTCATCCTCCTAAACGCAGGTAACTAAAGAGACCATTGAATAGCTTTTTACGCTTCATTAGTCTCCATTATTCGGCTAGGTTGGATAGATTCCTCTTCGTTCAGAGAATCATCAAAAAACGTATTCCCACAACCGAGATCAACAACCACTCTCACAAGAAGATGGTTCTTAATGACCTTGTTTCTGTAGTTTTCACCTTCTGAAACGAAATAAATCTTATGAATATAGTGCTTAAAACGAAGGATTTCTACGAAGTTACTCGTTGAGTTCTTCGTAGCACTGTAATAGTCTCGACATGGGCGGTTTGGGGGAACATGTCAAAAGCCTGGAGGGAATCCAGCTGATAGCCGGATTCGTGCAGGGCTTTGAGGTCGCGGGCGAGGGTTGAGGGGTCGCAGGAGATATAGATGATTTGCTTCGGGCTCAGCTTGAGCAATGCCTGGCGGGCTTTAATGTGCAAACCGGCGCGGGGTGGGTCGAGCAAGACCAAATCGGGGCTTTCGATTTGCCCAATTAATTCCGGCAGAAGGCTTTCAACCGGGCCTTCATAGAGGCTGACATTCTCGAATTCGTCCATATTGCTGACAAAATCAAAGCAAGCTGAGGGCGAGGCTTCGATGGCGGTCAGTTGTTTTGCCAGGGGCGCAAGGAAGCGGCTAAACAAGCCCACGCCACTGTAAAGTTCGAGAATATTGAGCCCGCTTTGCCCATTTAGCAAGCCGAGAACATAGCGCAACATCTCTTCGGCGACATTCAAGTTGACCTGAAAGAAGGATTCGGGCGAAACCAAAAATTCTTTGCCCATGACTTCGTAAATCAGGGCGTCATTTCC
>CAYVOY010000066.1:0-7337 GCA_964453395.1 uncultured Anaerolineaceae bacterium | reverse complement strand
GCCTATCTGGCTCCGGAAGCAAACAGCGATATCGGAATGGGCCTGCGCGGTTTGGGTGGCTGGCTAAACGGAGACGAAAGCGTTTTGGGTCTGATTGTGGATGCGAGAGGAAGACCATTTGTCTTGCCGATTGAAAAAAGCAGCCAGGAGGCTTGTAATGACTGGGTTTGGAAGTTCGGAGCATGATGAAAAACGCAATCGTCCAAAAAGATTATCTCCTCGAACTTAGCATTGAATTGCCCTTTCCGGGGATTGTCAAGGTGAATCCTGGGCAAAGCCTCAGAGCTGGAGAACTTATCGCCGAAGCGGTCTTGCCGGCAAAGTTTCAGGTCTTTGATGTGCTCAATCAATTTCGGATGGATGGGAAAGAGTTTGAAAGCAGCCTGAAACGCTTAGCCGGGGAAGAAGTTCAAAAGGGTGATGTAATTGTTAAAAAACCGGGTTTGATATCCCGCATTTTTCGGGCACCCGAAGCCGGCAAGCTTGTGGCAATTCGAGATGGACGGATTACGCTGGCGATGGGAGAAAAAACCATTCAGGCAGTCAGCCCGATTGACGGGGTTGTCGGTGAGATAATCCCTGCTTTGGGCGCGACCGTTGTTTCGCATGGGCTTGGCATAGAAGCCGCCTGGGGAAACGGGAAGACTGCAAGCGGAAATTTCGTCATGATTGATCAAGTGGATAAATCGGTTCAGGATTTGGAGAATAAGATCGTCTTCCTCAATAAAACAGCCACAATCAAAGAGATTAAAAAGTTGCAAAAAGCTGCTGCGCTTGGGATTCTTGTCAGTTCATTGGATGCAAGCCGGGCTTTTGGCGATGAGCAATTTGATTTGCCGGTGGCGAGTTTGCTCGGCTTTGGCAAGGCGGTTTTGGACGATTTCACCCGTTCCAAACTTGAAGAACTGACAAGCGCTGAAGTTTATCTGGTTGCCCGAAAAACCGACCCACTGGCAGGAATAAGACCGATTCTTTTCTCGCCGACTGAAGACAGCCAAACCGCGGCACTTTTTTCTGAACCGGAGGGCAGTTTGATTGGGCGTTCTGTACGCTTGTTGGGGCAGCTTCATTTCGGAAAAACAGGAAAAATTATTACATTTTCTGAAGAACCGGAAAAACTGGCAAGCTGTATGGAAGCGGCTTTGGTTACAATCGAAACAAGCGAAGGAGAAATTCTTCGTTTACCCTTTGAAAATCTGGAATTTCTCAGCGATTAGGGTTCAACTTCCACTAAAAAACGCGCGCCAACCCAGCCTTCTTTCCCGTCAGGGGCTATAACCCGTTCCCAATCCATCCCATCGGCTATGGCTTGTTCATCGAGTAAAGTAACCCGTTGCCCATTATTAATGTAAGTAACAATTACGGCAGAAGTTGAAGGGGCTTCACGCACAACCACACCACTTTCTGAGTTGACTGTGGCTTGCTTGATAATCGGTTCTACTATTTCGGTCGGTTTCGCAGGCGCTGTTGGGCTTGGTTTTGCCGGTAAGGTAGGCATCGGAGTGGCAGTTGCCGGGGCTGGTGTTGGGCTTGGCAAGGTCTCGCTTGGCATGATGAGAGCTGCCTTCTCTCCCTCCGGTTCGGGGAGCATCGCTAAAATTTGGTTGTCATAATTCTCAACAACTCCAAAGACTGCAAGCATGAAAATGACTGCAAAAGTAATCCAACCCAAACTGGCTTTCGGAGAAAAGCCTTCAATCCAAACGACAATACTCATCACAAACAAGCTCACAAAAAACCTTGCCGAACTTAAGCTGAGCATTTGAAGCGCCAGGCTTTGCTCACCTATGGCAAAAAAGAAGCCTGCCAGACCAATTGGAATGAAAATTAAGTAAACAAAAACCGCCGAGGGAAGAACGACATAACCGTTTGTCCGATAAAGGAAGAGATAAACACTGAAAATTGCCGTAACGGCCAAGACCAGCCATTCAAGCCAGCCATTATTCAAAACGAAAAAGCTCTTGAGCCCTTCGATCGGAATTGCATTTTGATTAATAAGAGAAATAAGGTAGCCCAGGCCAAAAAATGCCAGAATTGCGACAATCAGGAAAAGCAAGGAGCGACCAAAATGCCTTCCGCTTGGTTTGAGCGTGGCGATAACCATTCCAATCATTGGGCTGAACAATGGAGCAACTACAGCAGCGAGCAAAACCAAAAGCGGCAAATCGGCAATTAAGCCTACCGCCAGCAGAACGAGACTGATTAATAGTTGCCGGATGGAAGCAGCATTAAGCTGATTACGTCGGAAGAGATCGTCGATAAAATCTGAAACGCGTTTCGGGTTTGCCGTGCGTAAGGCATTTCTGACCTGGCGTGGCTGGTTTTGTGGGGCTCTGTGGAAGCCGTCGGGTTGGCTTTCGGTAGTTGGTATGCTCATAAGATTTTTTTTGCTCCTGTAGTCTCAGGCATATAGTTGCAAAATCTGTGCCTGGAACATGAGGCAGGGCCGCTATAAAATTCAAATCGGCTATCAACAATTCTCAACACGATGAGGGTAGTTTCATAATAAGACTTCCTGGATGCGCTACACAGGAAATCACCGGTGCCGCGGCTTAAGATAAAATAAGCCTATGAATAAAACGAAACGCTCGCTCATCCTTATCATTTTTGCTCTGGCATTAATTCTCACTGCATGTAATTCAAATCAAATCGCAGAAGAAACTCCTATAATTGATGTTCTTCCTACCGAGTTTGTCCCTGAAGAAACGGAGCCGATCCTCGAAGAACCAACAGCAACCCTGGTTCCGCTGAGCCTGGTGAGTAGCGACATTGTCTTTTGGTCCGGCGCTGCCTCCCCGCACAATGCCGCACTATCTGAGCGAATTAACAATTTTGCCCAATCAAACGGATGGACTTTTGAAGAGCAAGAAAACCTGACCGTCGAGCAAATCACCCCTTCGGTGAAAGTCTTGCTAACGACCGCCGAAGCAGGGCAGATTGAAGCTATCGCCCAGGCATTCCCCAGTTTGCCGATTGTGGCCGTAGATGTGAGCGGCTTGAACCCCTCCTTGCCCAATCTGCATGCCGTTACAAGCGAAGGTGGAACGTCCGAGCAGCGCGCTTTTTTGGCCGGTTATGCCTTGGCGCTTAATACGGAAGACTATCGTGTTGGGGCGATCACCATGAATGAGGACGATTTGGGTAACCGAACGCGCGACTCCTTCATCACCGGTGCGCGTTATCATTGTGGCTTGTGCAGTGCCCGCTATATGCCGGTTAACTACTATCCCTTCACCGCCCAGGTTTCAAACCCAGCCGATCCCGCCAATTGGCAAGCTGCTGTGGATTCGCTTTTAGAGCTGGCAGTAAACTCCATTTATGTCCAACCTGAAATTTCCTCGCTGGATCTGATGACCTATTTAAGCAGCAAAAATATTGCTGTGATCGGTGTTGAGGGGCAGGCTGGTTTGGAAGGTGCAAACCGCTTGATGGGCGTTTTGGGAAGTGATATTTATTTGAGTGCCGAAAATGCGGTCAGCAAAATTTTGGACGGTGAGGAGCTCGGTAAAAATACCGGCAGTTTGGAGCTGAAGCAGGTCAATCGCGATTTTATTTCTGACGGCCGACTGATTCTCTTCGAACGCGTTCGCGAAGATTTGTTGAACGGTTTGGTAAAAGACAGCCCGTAGCAATTAGCAGCACCTAATTTAAAATCTGAATTTTCCGTTGACCTCCTTGGATCTGCTCGCCATATCCTGAAATTGCCCTATATTATCTTAGGCAAAAATTGATTTATCTCATATAATTAACCAGTCTTTTACCATTATAAGGAGCAAATTTTATGACGAATGAACCATCTGAAGTACCTGCAGATGCCGAGAGGTCTTTAAGCCTATCTTGGCATACCCTCAAACCCGAAGAAGTGCTTGACAATTTGGATGTTCCTATCGAAACTGGCTTGAGTGATGAAGAAGTTCATCACAGGCAAGCGAAGTTTGGTTTGAACGAACTAACCGAGCAACCGGGTCGTACTTTTTTGCAAAAACTTTGGGAGCAAATCAACAGTTTTGTGATTTGGCTTCTAATCGGCGCAGCCGTGATTTCCGCCATTTTAGGCGATTGGGTTGAAGCCGGTGCGATTTTGCTGATTGTCGTTTTCAATGCCATTATGGGTATTGTCCAGGAATCGCGGGCTGAGGCTTCCTTAGCTGCATTACGCAAAATGGCAGCGCCCGAAGCTCAGGTTTTGCGCAACGGGCATCGCATTATGGTGCCATCGCGCGAGCTGGTTCCCGGAGATGTGGTTTTTATAGAAGCCGGTAATTTTGTGCCTGCCGATATTCGCCTTTTGGAAGCGGTGAACCTGAGCATTGAAGAAGCCTCTTTGACAGGTGAATCGGTTCCGGCGAAGAAAAACGCCGAAAGCAATTTGCAGGCAGATATCCCCTTAGGCGATCGCGAAAACACCGCCTTCTCCGGCACGACCGTCAGTTATGGCCGTGGCAAGGGTGTTGTGGTCAGCACTGGTATGAATACACAGCTGGGCATGATTGCAACCATGCTCCAATCTGTTGAAACAGAGCAAACCCCCTTGCAAAAAAGCCTGGATCAATTAGGGAAAACGCTTAGCATTGCCGCGATGATTATTACATCCCTGGTCTTTGTGATTGGGGTTGCCCGGCTTTTGCTCCCTCCCGATGTGACTCCATTTGGCACCGGACAGTTTTGGGATGAAGTTTTAGCGCTCTTCATGGTTGCCGTTTCGCTGGCAATTGCTGCCGTCCCCGAAGGCTTGCCGGCGGTTGTTACGATTAGTTTAGCAGGCGGTATGCGCGAAATGGTGAACCGCCATGCGCTGATTCGCCGCCTTTCTTCAGTCGAGACGCTCGGCTCGGTTACGACAATTTGCACCGATAAAACCGGCACACTGACCCAAAACCAAATGACAGTAACCAAGCTCTGGGTAGATGGAAAATTTGTTGATATCAGCGGAATCGGTTATGACCCGATTGGCGAATTTAGCGTTGACGGAGAAACGGTCGATTTGGTGAAATACCCGGCTGCCCGAACCGCACTTTGGGTTGGCACTTTGAACAATGACGCTCAGTTGGAAGCAACCGGAGAGAGCGAAGGAAAGTCAACCTACCGCATGGTTGGTGACCCGACCGAAGGATCGATCCTTGTGGCTGCGCTCAAAGCCGGGGCTGCTGCACATGTGGTCAATAAGAATTATCCACGCCATCAGGAAATTCCCTTCGACTCCGTTCGCAAACGCATGGTTACGGTTCACAGCATTATCAACCCGGGACACGGAGATATTTCCCCTTATTACACCGATGAGAAAACCAATTGGTACACGATTGCGATTAAAGGTGCACCGGACGTGGTTTTGGAACTGTGTAAATACAGGTCCGACATGGAAAATGAACCAATCGAGTTCACCGAAGAAATGCGCCGTGAAGTTTTGACTGCCAATGAAAACATGACCAATCAAGCATTGCGCGTTTTGGCGGTGGCTTATCGCCCGGTTCCCGAAATGCCCGCCGAAATGGATCCTGCGCTTTTGGAGCAAGATTTGGTCTTTGTCGGCTTAATCGGCATGATTGACCCGTCCCGACCGGAAGTGAAACCGGCCTTAAAAGAAGCACAGCATGCAGGCATTCGTTCAGTAATGATTACCGGCGACTTCCCCAACACAGCCAAGGCAATTGCCGAGGATATCGGTTTGCTACAGCCCGGACACCAGGTTTTGACCGGGGCGGACATTGACAATGTCAGCGATGACGAAATGCGCGAAATTGTCAAAATCACCGATGTTTATGCACGGGTTAGCCCCGAACATAAGATGAAAATTGTTGACGCATTGCGCGATAACGGCGAAGTGGTTGCCATGACCGGCGACGGTGTCAATGACGCTCCTGCGATCAAACGCGCTGATATCGGTATTGCAATGGGCATCACCGGTACCGACGTTGCCAAAGAAACCGCGGAAATGGTTTTGACCGACGATAATTACGCTTCGATTGTTTCTGCTGTCGAGCAGGGTCGTGTTATCTACAGCAACATCCGCAAGTTTGTTTACTATCTGGTTTCCTGTAATATTGCAGAAATCATGATTATCTTCCTGGCGATTTTGTTTGGCTGGAATACTCCTTTGGCACCGATTCAGCTGCTCTGGCTCAATTTGGTCACCGACGGCGCTCCGGCTTTGGCTTTAGGCTCAGAAAAGGGCGACCCGGATATTATGGATTATCCGCCAAGACCGGCGAAAGAGCCGATCATCAACCGCTCGATGTTCCAAGGCATTATCGTTCAGACGATTGCGATTACTGCGACAACGCTGATTGCCTTTTGGTTGGGCGGCGGCGCATTGAAGACCGCCACAGCTGAACAACGGGTTTTGTCTGAAACCTTCGCCTTTGTTACCCTTTCACTTTCGGAACTCTTCAGAGCATTCACCGCTCGTTCGGAAAATTATCCACTCTTCAAGATTGGGGTTTTCTCGAGCAAGAGTATGAATCTCGCAGTCTCGATTTCAATTTTATTGGTGCTAATGGTCGTCTATTTGCCCTTCTTGAACGGAATTTTTGACACTGTTCCCCTGGGTTGGATTGATTGGCTTGAGATTTTGCCGCTGGTCTTAATTCCTTCAGTTGCTGCGGAAGTGATGAAATATATAACCCATCGCAAACAGCAAAAACAAAAGACTTCTGCATAAACAGCTTCTTGATATTTGATAAAAAGCCTCATTTTTATGAGGCTTTTTTGTTGGTTATATTCGTTGTGCAGACCCCCGCACACAATTAACAGATTTTGGTGAGAAGCCAGCAGATGGTAACCACTCCAATCACCAAGATTGACCGCTATATAGTCAAGGAAAATGGGTGGAACAAACCTGATTTTATCATCTATGCCAGATGTAGTTTTCATCAAATGGTTAAAAGGAGGCTGACGAGACAAAGAGGAATGGCGCCTGACTGCATTGTAGTAATAGAGATAATTCATTGCCTCAAAAAAGAATTCTTTCGGTGAATTGATTGACAGGATGCGGGGAATGTAAAACTCATCGTCATCAGTGCGATGAGAGCGTTCAACGTGAGGGTTTTCTTCAGGATGTCTGGCACGGTTTTGGATAAAAGTGCAACCAAACCCCGAGAGCAACTTCTTTAGTTCATGAACTTTGAACCAAGACTTTCCTCCAAACTCTTCACCGCGGTCGACAGTAAATATGATATGGGAACTGACCCCATGGCTGCGAAGCCAGGCCATGACCCACAAAAACCAGGTCAACCCGTTATTCCAACTTTTCTCATAAGAATAAGCCATGAGCCTGAACCGAGAGTTGACATCAATGGCCGTCCACTGATAAAGAGGTAATTTTTGACTGTAGACATGTT
>CAYVOY010000065.1:0-7353 GCA_964453395.1 uncultured Anaerolineaceae bacterium | reverse complement strand
ACCAGCTCTTCCGACACCGGCAATGCCGTCCCCGGACTGAAAGGGAAGTTCCCGGCAAAGGTGCGTTTGGTCGGTTTGGGTGCCGGAACGAGTTTCAAGAACCTCCAGCCGGATTTCACGCTTGAAATCAGCCATGGAGATATCACCACGGAAGATATTTTACAGCTTTCTCAGGCGCTCAATTTGAAAGAAACCAGCGCAACCACGCTCGATGCGCTTGAAAATGAATTTCACGACAACTGGTTCAATGCCTTTATGCAGATGCGTGTAGGTGGCATGATTGAAAACGAAGAGGGCAAAATGGAGCCCTCACCGGACAGCGTCGCCTTTTGGGCAAAGATTGCTGGAATTCATTCCGGAGCGGCTGAGGCTTTGCGCAGCAAACTGGGTCGCCTTGCCAACCGCCCCTATCTGACAAACAACCCTGCCAGCAATGGCTTAAAAGAAATCATTGATAATTTGCAAAACGGCCGTCACATCGTGCTTTCTTTCGGTAAAAATGACAATGAGCTGGATTACCTTTTGGTCACCAACCTGATAACCCGCAAGATTCGGGATGCCTGGGAGCGCTCGACGAACGAATTTCACAGCGGCAGAGGGCAGGAGCCACGGCCCCTGGTTGTGGCGGTTGAAGAAGCTCATAAGTTGCTCAATCGTGAAATGGCTTCGCAAACCATTTTTAGCACCATCGCCCGCGAAATGCGCAAGTATTATGTGACACTCCTAATCATCGACCAACGTCCCTCTCAAATTTACGATGAAGTCATGTCGCAGCTTGGGACGCGAATTTCAGGCTCCTTAGGCGATGAAGATGATATCAACGCCGTCCTCTCCGGTTTGCCGGGTCGGGGAGGCTTGCGCGGCATGCTGGCGAAGCTGCAACCAAAAGAGGAAGTTTTGATGCTTGGCTGGGGAGTGCCAATGCCAATCCCGATTCGTTCGCGGCGCTATGACCAACTATTTTGGCTGGATCTCTTTGGTAAAGAACGCAAACCACTGACCATGAAACAAGCCAATAGCATTTTGGGAATGGATGACGATGATTCCGATTAAACTAAGCCTGGAAGGTTTTACCTCTTATCGCGATAAGGTTGAAGTCGATTTCACCGGTTTTGACCTGGCTTGTATTTCCGGGCAAAATGGCGCCGGGAAATCTTCCCTTTTGGACGCAATCACCTATGCCCTCTACGGCAAAGCTCGTGGGAAATCCGATGCAATTATCAACACAGCCAGTAAAGAGGCTATCGTCTCACTTGATTTTGAATATGAAGATCAGACCTATCGTGTACATCGCCGGAATCCGCGTGGGAAAAGCACGGAAGTATATTTCTATATCTTTAATCCGGAGGCAGACTCTCCCGAAAAAAGCTGGAAAGACCTAAGTGAGCATAGCGTTCGTGAGACTGACGCTAAGATTCAAAAGACCTTGCGCCTGGATTACGATAGCTTTGTCAACGCCTCATTCTTTTTACAGGGAAAAGCGGATTCCTTTGCCACAAAAAGCCCAACAGAGCGAAAGGTAATTCTCTCCTCAATTTTAGGCTTGGATCAATGGGAGCAATATGCCAAAGCGGCAAAAGACAAAAAAGCGGAAATCAAGTCAAGAGTAGAAGCAATTGAGCAGCAGATAGCATCGATTCAAAACGAATTAGAAGGCGAAGGGAATTCAAAACAAGAGCTTGCCTCAGCCCAGATGGCGCTAGATTTGGTGAAAGAAAAAATCAAGGCTCAAGAGGCCCAATTGGCTGTTTTGAGAGCAGAAGCTCAGGCGATTAACGCCCAAGCCCAAAAAGTTGACATGCTGAAAAAGCAAGTTCAGAACAATGAAAATGCTTTGCAAAAGAAGCAAAATCAGGCAGCGGACAGACGAGCCAAAATCGAAGAATTTGAGCAAACGCTGGCTAAAGCAGAAGAGATTACGGCTGCTTATCAAAAATTGCAAAGCAGCAGAAAAGAAATGGAAGAGCTTGATCTGCTCAGCCAACAAGTTGCGCCCCTCGAAAACAAACGTGGTCAGCTGGAAACAGAGCTCAGAGTTTTCAGCCAACGCCTGAGCAATGAAATTGAAAACCTCAAAAAAGAAGAAAAAGCTTTGAATACGGATCTTGAGAAGTCCAATGCAGACCGTTTGAAGCTAAAAGGACTGACTGAGCAAATCAATGCTTTGGGTGAAGCAATTGAGCCGGAAAGTTTAAACGAAGAAATCAGTCGGCTCGAAGAAGAATTTAATAAGCTTAATCAAGAAAACGGCGGACTAAAAGCCCAGTCGGATGAGCTGGTCGAACGCCTCAACAAAGTCAATGATGTTAATGAAGCAGTCTGCCCAACTTGTGGTCAGGATCTCTCACCCGAACACCGAGAGCAAGTCATTGCTGAAATTAAAGCCTTGGGCAAGCCTCTTGGCGATCAATATCGTGAAAATAAAGAGGTAATAGAAGTACTTAAGGGCAAATTAAGCGCTCTCAAATCAAAGCAAAACGAACTTCGTGCGACTAATCAGAAACGAAGCCGATTAGAAAATGAAGCGGCATTGCTCAAGCAAAGCCTTCAGCAGTTAGAGGCTCGGGAAAAGCAATGGAAAGCAGAAAAGGCAGTTCATTTAGAGACGATTCAAGCCGAATTGATACAAGAGAGCTTTTTGCCGGAAGTCAGGCTTGAGCTTACTGAGCTGCAACACAAAATTGCGGTTTTGGCATACGACCAGAATCTTCATAACGAAGTAAGAAAAAGAATTCAAAGCCTGGCTAATGCAGAAAAAGCTCAGACAGATTTGCTTTTGGCGCAAAACAATTCCAGCCTGATAAAAGCAGAACTGGAAAATTTGCAGGCTGAAATTCAAAGCGAGCAAAATTCCCTGGAAGATGCTATGGAAAGCTTAAACAAAGAAGTGGAAGCTCTCGATGAAGCAAGAGGTAAGGCGCAGGATCCGCGCACAGCAGAAAGTGAGCTTGACCAGCTGCGCGAAAACCAGGCTGTTTCTAATCGAAAGATAGGCGAGCTCAACCAAGCGCTGGCATCCATTCAAAAGCAACGCGAGCGACAGACAAAGCTTAGGGAAGAGAAGGACGGACTTAACGAGCAAATCCGTCAATATTCCAAACTGGAAACCGCTTTTGGAAAAAGTGGCGTACCGGCAATGTTGATTGAGCAGGCTCTCCCGGAACTCGAAGAACAAGCCAACAATCTGCTTGGGAAACTGACCGATTACAATCTAAGCGTCAAGCTTGAATCCCAAAGAGAATATAAAGATAAGAAGCGAGAAGATAAAAAGGAAACGCTCGACATCATCGTCAGTGACGGTTCCGGTGTTCGCGATTACGAAACTTATAGCGGCGGTGAAGCTTTTCGGATTAATTTCGCCTTGCGCCTGGCACTAAGCCGGGTTTTGTCCCACCGTGCCGGAGCCAAATTGCGCACCTTGGTTATCGATGAGGGCTTTGGCAATCAGGATGCTCAGGGCAGACAGCGTTTGATTGAGGCAATCAATGCGGTCAAAGACGATTTCGAAAAAATCCTGATTATCACGCATATTGAGGAGCTGAAAGATTACTTCTCCAACCGGATTGAAGTGACCAAAACTACCTCCGGTTCAAGCATAGAAGTGATTTTAGGCTAAAGATTAAGCAAAGCTTCTTGATTGATTCAGGTTAAAATCTGGCTTTTTCTTCGGCGAAAGGCTTATTAGCCATGCCGCCGTGATAAAATTGAAACGGTTCAATCCCCAGAGGCTTAAACTGCTTTATTCTGTCAAATTTAATGAATTAAGCCAGACGAAACGTCTGATTTCAAAATTAAGAAAACTAATAAGGAGTTCACATGAGCCTTCATCCACTTGCCGGTCAACCCGCCCCCTTTGAATTTCTCGCCAACATCCCGCGTTTGGTTTCTGCTTATTACAGTTTACACCCCGACCCAAACGAGGTCAGCCAAAAAGTCGCTTTTGGTACATCCGGGCATCGCGGCACCTCTACCAATGTCAGTTTTAACGACGACCATGTTGCCGCAATCACTCAGGCAATCATCGAACATCGCCGGGCCGAAGGCATCACCGGACCCCTCTTCATGGGGATGGATACCCATGCGCTCTCCGAACCGGCACTTTATACCGCAATTGAAGTTTTTGCCGGAAACGCTGTTGAAATCCATATTCATCAAGACCATCGCTACACTCCGACGCCGGTTATCTCCCATGCTATTTTGACTTGGAATGAACTTCATCCCAAGGCTCAGGCAGACGGTGTCGTGATTTCCCCTTCCCATAATCCGCCCGAAGACGGTGGCTTTAAATATAATCCGCCCAATGGCGGACCGGCCGACACATCCACGACCAAATGGATTCAAAACCGCGCCAACGAAATCATCGCCAACAAATTGCATGATGTCAAGCGCATTCCGCTCAAACGCGCCATGCACGCCTTGACCACGATTCAAATCGACTTAGAGACGCCCTATTTGCAAGACCTTGGCAAAGTGATTAACATGCAAGCCATCAGAGATTCGGGCATCCAAATCGGGGTTGACCCCCTGGGCGGCTCGGGCGTGGCTTATTGGGAGCCGATGACGGAAATGTATGGTCTAAACCTGACCGTCGTCAATAAAAGAATTGACCCAACCTTCTCATTTATGACCCTGGACAAAGACGGCAAAATTCGCATGGATTGCTCTTCCCCCTATGCGATGGCGGGTTTGGTCGCCTTGAAGGACGATTTTGAGATTGCTTTTGGTAATGACGTCGATTATGACCGGCATGGAATCGTTTGCCCCGAAAGCGGATTGATGAACCCCAACCACTATTTGGCAGTTGCGATTTGGTATCTCTTCCAAAACCGCCCGGGCTGGTCTGAACAGGCTGCCGTCGGTAAAACGCTGGTTTCCAGTTCGATGATTGATAAAGTCGTCAAAAAGATTGGCAAGCGCCTTTGCGAAGTACCGGTTGGTTTCAAGTGGTTTGTTCCCGGCTTGTTGAGCGGCGATATCGGTTTTGGCGGCGAAGAAAGCGCCGGAGCCTCCTTCTTGCGCTTGGATGGCAAGACCTGGACGACGGATAAAGACGGTTTCATCATGGATTTGTTGGCAGCAGAGATCCTGGCGATAACCGGCAAGAATCCGGCTCAGCATTATCAAGTGCTCGAAGCAGAATTAGGCTCTTCCTGGTATGCCCGTTTGGATGCCCCTGCTAACGCTCAACAAAAAGCAGTGCTTTCATCGCTTTCTCCAGACTTGGTCAAAGCCGAAAGCATGGCAGGTGACCCAATTTTGGCAAAACTGACCAATGCCACTTGCAACAATGCCCCGATTGGCGGCTTGAAAGTTGTTACCGAAAACGGTTGGTTTGCTGCCCGTCCTTCCGGCACCGAGGATATTTACAAAATTTATGCCGAAAGTTTGAAAAGCGAAGAGCATCTGACACAAATTCAAGCAGAAGCTCGAAAAATCGTAGACGAAGCCATGCAAAATGGCTAAAAAGGGAAATGGATGAACGAAAACAATCAGAAAAACGAGAAAAAGAATCCCATCAAAGATGCATTCGAAGCACTGCGCAACATTCCCGAAGCATTCAAACTGGTTTGGAACGCGAGCAAAAAGCACACTTTAATCAATTTTGGCTTGATCCCGCTGGTTGGTCTTTTGCCGGCTGCCCAATCCTGGGTAGGCAAAATGATTGTCGACCAGATCTTACAAGCCATCGAGCTTAGCGCGGACGTTCAGGCTGGCATCCAAATCGTACTTCCTTATGTCATCCTCGAGTTTGTTTTGCTTTTATTTAGCTCCTTACTAAGCGCTTTTCAAAGTCTTTCCAACAATGTTTTACGTTCTTCACTTTCCAAATATGTCAACACTAAGATTATTGAGAAGTCAATCAAGCTGGATCTGCAATTTTACGAAGACCCGGTCTTTTATGACAATATGCAAAATGCCAGAAGGCGGGCTGACAGCTCTGCTTTGGCAATCGTTTCCTCGATTTCGCAGGTTGCCCAACAATTCATCACCCTGATTTCACTGGTCGCTTTGCTGATTGGCTTCAGCCCCTGGCTGGCGGTTTTGGTAATTTTGGCGGCTGTGCCAAACTTTTTGTCCAATTCGCGCTTTGCTGAAATGTCCTTTAGGGCGGTCAGCCATCGTGCCCCCGAAACCCGTTTGTTGAATTATATTGAGACCTTGCTCACCAGTAATGAAACCGTTAAAGAGATTAAACTCTTTGGACTGGGCGAGGCTTTGAAAGAGCGCTTTGAAAAACTCTTCACTGAATTTATGGAAGAAGACAATTCAATTTCCCGTCGCAACACCTTTGCCAGTTTGGGCTGGGGGATGCTGACTAACCTGGCTTATTATGGCAGTTATATTTGGGTGATTATTCGGACAATCACCAAAGTGATTACGCTTGGCGATATGACCATGTTCCTTTCGGTCTTCCGCCAATCGCAACGGGCGGTCATGTCGCTTTTGGAAAGCTTCAGCCGTCTTTATGAAAACAATCTATATCTGGACAACTTGCTGGACTTCCTCAAAATCGAGCCGGCATTAGTTTCGCCTGAGAACGGCAAAATTGCTCCGGCACCGATTTTGCAAGGTATTCATTTCCAAAATGTGTCCTTTAAGTACCCGGGTTCAGATAAATATGTCTTGAGAAATATCAACCTCTTCATTAAACCAAACGAAAGTATCGCTCTGGTCGGCTTGAACGGAGCCGGTAAAACCACATTGATTAAACTGCTTACCCGGCTTTACGATCCGACTGAAGGGCAAATTACGCTCGACGGCGTTGATTTGCGCGAATATGATATGACGAGTTTGCATCAACGCTTTGGCGTGATTTTCCAGGATTTTGTCCGCTATCAATTTAGCATCAAAGAAAACATCGGCTTTGGGCAAATTGAAGAGCTCGACAACATGGAAAGAATTGAAGAGGCGGCGAGTAAAGGTGGCGCGGACGAAGTTGTTGCGCCTTTGCCCGATGGATATGAAACCATTTTGGGCAGACGCTGGAACCGTGGTCACGAACTTTCCGGTGGACAATGGCAAAAAATCGCCCTTTCGCGTGCTTTTATGCGCAAAGCGGAAGTTTTGATTTTGGATGAGCCCACCTCGGCTTTGGATGCCCAGGCAGAATATGAAATCTTTTTGCACTTCCGCGAATTGATGGAAGGCCGCCTGGCGGTCTTGATTTCCCACCGCTTTTCAACTGTCCGAATGGCAGACCGAATTGTCGTCTTGGAAAACGGACGAATTCTGGAACTCGGCAGCCACGAGGAACTGATGAGACATAATCAGGTTTATGCTCATCTCTTCAATTTACAGGCGGAAGGCTACCGTTAGGCAGATCCGGAAAGATAAATTAGAAATTCAAAATTG
>CAYVOY010000064.1:0-7379 GCA_964453395.1 uncultured Anaerolineaceae bacterium | reverse complement strand
TACAACCGCGAAAATGGCATCAGCGGCCACAGCATGCTCTTCGCTGCCTACGACCCGGACCATACAAACGATGGCATCCAAACGCCCTGGGGTTTTATTAACTCATGGGTAGCTGGTGGAAGTGGTCTCTTTTGGATAAGTGATGCCGATTTTCGCCGCACCTGGGCAGCACCCATCCCTTTTATAGGCAAAAATGCTTCCGTCATTATTTCCGTAGATAGCACAAAAACAAACAAAATCAAAGAAGAATTAGCGAACCATAACCTTGAAACCATTTAACTTACTCGGCAAACTCTCTAAAAAATATTGGAAATCCATTCTGCTTACCACAATTACCATGTTCGGACTGGTAGCAGCCCAACTTTTCGTCCCCTGGCTGATTCGCAGCCTGATTGACCGTCTTACGAACGCGCCACTTGACAATGAAACAATCGATTTCATAACCAAGCTTTCCTCTATCGCCCTTCTCGTTTTTATCGCCCGGGCAGTGATGCAATTCATCCGCTCCTATGCCGCCCACGTAGCCGGCTGGGGTGTTGTTTCCGATGCACGGCGCCTGGTCTACGAACATATTCAAAAGCTTTCCCTGCGCTTTTACGAAGACAAGCAAACCGGACAATTGATGTCTCGAATCATTAACGACACCGATCTTTTCGAACGCATGATTGCCCACGCCCTGCCAGACGTGGTGGTCAATGGCATCACATTGGTCGGCGTAACCGCGATCCTCTTCTCGATGAACGTTCGTCTGACACTTCTGACGCTCATCCCTATCCCGGTTATCATCTTAGCCTTAATTGGCTACAGCAAAGTCGTTCGCCCTGCCTTCAAAAATCGCCAACAATCAATCGGTGAGCTAAACGCTGTCCTTAACGACAGCCTTTCGGGCATTCGCGAAGTGAAAGCTTTTGCCCGCGAAGAAGACGAACTCGACAAAGTTGACAGCAAGATCCAATTAGTTTTACACAAAAATCTACGCGCACTGAAATTGATGGCGGTTTTCAACCCGATTTTCGACTTTGCCGCTGGGATTGGGCAGCTATTGGTAATTTATTTTGGCGCCCGGATGGCAATTGCCGGAACGCTTTCAATCGCCGACCTGGTTGCTTTTTTCCTCTATCTCGACAGTTTCTACACGCCTGTCCGCAGCCTCGGCAACTCAATGGAAGCCGTTCAGGAATCGCTGGCTGGTTTTGAGCGGATTGCCGATATCCTCACCGTCAGCCCCGAAATCGCCTCACCCGCCAAACCACATCAATTTGCGACGCCAATTCAAGGCCATGTCCGTTTTGAAAATGTAGATTTCCATTACATTGAGGGTGAAGAAGTCTTGCAAAACATCAATCTGGACATACCGGCAGGCAAAACAATTGCCTTGGTTGGACCAACCGGTGTCGGCAAAACCACCTTAGTCAGTTTGATCCCCCGCTTTTACGATGTATGTAACGGGACTGTCAGCATTGATGGTGTTGATGTGCGCGATATCGCCCTCGACCAGCTTCATGAATCCGTCAGCATGGTTTTGCAGGATGTTTTCCTCTTCCATGGAACGATTCGCGACAATATCTTGTTTGGTCGTCCGGATGCCAGTGAAGAAGAAATGATGCTTGCCGCTCAAATTGCAAACGCCACTGAGTTCATTGAAAAATTACCCAATGGCTACGATACGATGATTGGCGAACGTGGCGTCAAACTCTCCGGCGGGCAAAAACAACGCATCTCAATTGCCCGGGCAGTTCTCAAAAACAGTCCAATTTTGATTCTGGACGAAGCCACTTCATCCGTTGATACCGAAACAGAATTGCTCATACAAGAAGCGCTCGACCGCTTGATTGAAGGCAGAACGACCATCATCATCGCCCACCGCCTCTCAACCGTCCGTAATGCCGACCGCATCATCGCCCTTGAAGGCACCGGAATTGTCGAAGCCGGCACTCATGCCGAACTGCTTGAGCAAGGCGGTTTGTATCACAAACTCTACACCGCCCAACAGCAATTATATTAATAAGCATATTCTGCAAGCCAGGTCATTCCTGGCTTTTTGAATCCTCCCCTCTATTCATTTGCAATAAATGGCAAATAATGTAACCATTACGATAGATATTGTCGCTAAATAAACCTAATTATAATTAATGCGAATTACGACAAAATTAAATTAAAAGGAATATTAAAAATGGAAGAAACTCAAACTTATCGTATGCCGCTGATTGGCGACACTGCTCCTGCTTTTCAAGCGGTTACCACCCAGGGAACCATCAATTTCCCCGAAGATTACAAAGGAAAATGGGTCATTCTTTTTTCTCATCCGGCCGATTTCACCCCGGTTTGCACCACTGAATTCATGACCTTCGCCAGCATGGCAGATGAATTCAAAGCGCTGAATACAGAGCTGGTTGGACTTTCCGTCGATTCCCTCTACGCCCACATCGCTTGGTTACGCAAAATTCAAGAAATCGAATGGAACGGTTTGAAAAACATTGAAGTTATGTTCCCCTTGATTGAAGATATCCGTATGGATGTTGCCAACAAATATGGCATGATTCAACCCGGTCAATCTAACACTCAGGCAGTCCGAGCTGTCTTCATCATCGATCCTGAAGCGAAAATTCGCACCATTCTCTATTACCCGCTTTCTACCGGTCGCAACTTTGACGAAATCAAACGCATCATCCTCGCCCTCCAAAAAGCTGACAGCGACAATGTCGCCACCCCTGCCGACTGGCGCCCTGGTGATGACGTAATCGTCCCAACCGCCGGTTCTTGCGGCACCGCGAAAGAACGAATGGACAATCAGTCTGACGACCAATATTGCCTCGATTGGTTTATGTGCTTCCGTCGAGAAAATAAAGAAGGCTAATCTTTATCAAATTTGAATAAATTAAAGGCAAGACAAATTAAATGTCTTGCCTTTTTCTTTATCTAATTCCTATTTAGAGCGGAAAAACGCTTTCGGGGTCATGTTCAAGGACGAGTGTTTCAACCTGTCCATTGCTTAAATTGCGCAAATCGTTTTGGAAGTCCTCAAGCTTCTCATCCTTAAATTGAACCGTAATCGTAATATCTTCCATGAATTCGGTCTCCAAAACCAAACCGTTATGCTCTTCCATCAGCCGGACAATTTGATCATACAATCGATATGGGATGGCAAAAATCAGCGTCGTGCTCGGAATCAAAACCGCCTTTTTCACCGATAACAAAACTTCACGAACGGCATCGCCATAAGCCTTTACCAAACCACCCGTCCCGAGTTTCGTCCCGCCAAAATAGCGCGTTACCACAATCACCACATTCCCCAAACCGCTTCCCTGTAAAACTGCCAGTGCAGGGCGCCCTGCTGTGCCGGAAGGTTCGCCATCATCACTGCTGTGGCTGATAATGCTGTTCCCATGTCCAATCACGAAGGCGGGAACATGATGCGTAGCATCGGGAAAGCGCTTTTTTACCTCAGAGATAAAAGCCCGCGCTTCTTCAACACTTTTTGCCGTTGACAGACTGGCAATAAAACGAGAATTCACAACCACAATCTCGACTTCAACCGCTTCTAAGGGAATCAAACGCTCATTCGTTTCCATTTTCAAATCCTAGGCATAATAATAACAGGAAACAGGGAGCGGGGAGCTGGGAGCGGGAAAAGAAACGGGAAAAAGGAAACAGCTGCGTTTAGACTGCCCAAGCCCAACAAAGTTCCTGTTGGATTCTCAACAGAAAAGTAGAATCAGGGTCTCATAAGGTTTTGTCCGATTTTTTGTTGACGACCCCCCGCTCCCCGATTCCCGCTCCCCGCTTCCTGCTTCCTGATTTTTCTGTTTCCTTTTTCCTGTTTCCTGAAAAACTGAGATATAATTATCTGATATTCAAAATTTAGAGGAGGCACTATGGCAAAGGTTATGAACATCTCAGAAATTCGCCCCCTCGTTACGGACGAATTTCACGTCGGTCCGTTCGTCCCCCGTACGGAAAGCATGCAGCACGCCTGGAATTGGGGCAAGAAAGTCCATGCCGGTCAAACACGCCTTTCCGGCGAGCCCTATTTTGAGACTCATTGCGCCTGGGTAGCTGCCTTCGTTGATAAACTCGTACATAATGAAACCTGGACAATCGCCGCCTTGCTTCACGACACCGTTGAAGATCAAGGACAAACCTTAGAAGACATTCGCAATCAATTCCCCGGAGATTTAGGCATAGAGATCGCCCACATCATTGATGGTCTGACAAAAATCAGCAACCCAAGAGATGGATCCAGCCGAGAAATGGAAACTTTGCGAAAAATTGCAATGTTCCGTGACCCGGCTGTTTTTGTGATTAAACTTGCAGATAAAAGCCATAACTTAATGACCCTTCAATATCAACCTCCCGCCAAGCGATGGGCTAAAGCGACCGAAGCAATCCGCGCCTATGGAAAATTGGCAGGAATTCTCAATTGTTATCGTTGGCGCCGTTGGATTGAGGACATGTCTTTTCCATATGCCGAACCGAATTCTTTCCCGATTGTCAAAGCTAAAATCGACGCCGATCCCCGCCTCAATATCAACTTTATCCGTTATTATCTCAATGAACTCGGAAATATCATGGATTCAGAAGGGATTGACGGATCCGTCAACTTTACCGTTAATGGTTATTGGCAATCTTGGGATAAGCTCCAGCGCATGGCTCGTGGCCATCGAACATCTCTCGAAGATTTCTCAGCTGTCAACGACATTGTCAGTTTCCGAATGTTGGTCAAAGGGACAAATGAAGTTGATTGTTACCGCCTTTTGGCAAGAGTAAACAAATATTTCCAAAAGAACCTTGACCAGGCTCGCTTTGATGACTACATCGCCTCACCCCAAAATGGCTATCAGGCACTGCAGGTAACTGCCTGGCTACCCGGCACCGGCGCAATCGAAGTTGCCATTGCCACCGAGGAAATGGAAGGCGAAAACAGCTGGGGCTTGGTTTATGCCCTCAATAACAACAAGGATATCAGCCGCTACCGGCCTGTTCAAATCTTTACTAGTTATGGCGGAACACGTTTCCTTGATGAAGGCAGCACTGTTTTGGATGGTGTTGCGGCGATTAAGGATTTTTACCTTGATAAAATCACTAAAGTTTTTGTCAATGGCGAAGAAAAGCACATTTACGACAGCTTAGACCCGGGTGATGTGCTCGAAGTGGTCAGCACAGGTCCCCACAAAATCCCCGAACCGGACTGGCTTAATCACTGTAACGCCAGCACCGCCCGAAGATTGCGCAACGTTCTGGCTCGTGTTAAGTTGAAAATTGCCGGTGAGGAAGGCCGCAAAAAAATCCATCCCATCCTGGCAAAAGAAGGCATCCTCGATCTTAACGATGTTGCCTCACTGGAACCAAATCGCCTTGAATCCTTGCTCGGTTTGCTCGCTTGTGCCAATCTCGAATCGCTTTATGAGGCGATTGGAGGCGGGTCAATCTTTTTGGACGAGGTCGAAGGCGCGCTCGATGCAACCCACCTAACCGCTTCACAACTGCAATGGACTTCAATCCAAATTCGCGGCAATAATAATTCCAACCAGCCGGGTGGGCTTGCCTACTTTGCCAGTTTGATTACTGAAGCGGGTGGAAACATTTTGCGCACCGTCAACACCACCGCTAAAAGCGGTGATTTCGACGTTCGTATGGTGCTGAACGGCTTAAGCGATGAACAAAAGAACCATTTGCGCAGTCTTTTCAACGAAAGCCGCTTCCCCCTGACAGAAATCGAAATCGCATAATTTTCTGCCCCAACCCAATCTCCCTTACCGTGTTAGAATTAGTCGACTAACAAACATTTTTGCTTTAATAGGGAAAAGATATGTCAGAATCGAAAATTAAATTTCGCAACCTTCTATTAATAACCGTTATTCTTCTGTCTCTTTTTATCCGACCGGTTAATGCCCAAAGCATCCCTCCAGCGATTGGTTCCGGACCGTCAATGCCATTGCCCACCACAAGCGATGCTAAAGTCCAGGCCCTGTTTTTCTATTCCGATACTTGCAGCCATTGTCTTGCCATTATTGATAATATTGTCAAACCTCTCCAAACTGAACATCCCAAAGACGTCAATTTCCGGCTGCTTGAATTAGGCGAACGCGCAAATTATGAAGCCCTGATGACGCTTGAAACGCAGCTCAATGCCAGCACCGACAGCCGCGAATTACCGGTTGTGATTATCGGCGAAAAGATCCTGGTTGGCGAAGCAGAGAATGATCGTGACTTGCGCAGTTTAATCGAAGCCGGCATTTCCGGCGAGGGGATTCCCTTGCCCTCCATTGAAGGGCTCGATTTCGACACCTTGGTAGCTTCCTCTACTCAGGCAAACCAAGAAGACCTGGAAGCTTGCACAACCGAAAATGGCGATGCCTGTGCCCTCAACCAGCCGATTTATCTTGCCTATTTTTACCAAACCGGCTGTAAGGAATGTGCCCGTTCCGAAACGGACTTAGCCTATTTGAAAGACAAATATCCGCATTTGATTGTTGAGGAATTCAACATTTTCGATTCTGCTGCACTGGCAAACTGGATGGCAGAGCGGGTCGGTCGCACGGATGATCTCAAAACCCCGGCCATCTTCATTGGCGACCATGCCTGGATAGGTGAAGAGGAAATTCGCCCGCAAACAATTGAACCGGTCTTGCAAAGCCTCGACCAGGGGTCTCCAAAATTTTGGGCTGATTTCAACGAAGATCAAGCCAGCAAAAGCTTAATGGAACGTTTTGAGAAATTAGGTCCCCTGGCAATCTTACTGGCGGGCTTGGTGGATGGTTTGAACCCCTGTGCTTTTGCGACGATTATTTTCTTTGTTTCCTACTTAAGCTTAAGTGGCAAGAAAGGCAAAGAAATTTTGCTGACCGGGACAAGTTTCACCGTCGGTGTTTTTGTTGCTTATCTCTTAGTGGGTTTCGGCTTTTATAAGGTTCTCGATTTAGTCAAAGAATATATGAGCGTGCTCAGCAAAATCGTCTATGGTTTGACTGCCATTTTCTGTCTGGTTTTGGCTGCTTTGAGCATCCGGGACTATTTCAAAACCCGCCATGGTGATTTAGATGATATGGCACTAAAGCTGCCAGAACCGTTGCGAAAACGCATCAATGAAACCGTTCGAGAAGGACGCAAAGCCAAAAGCTATTATCTGAGCGCTTTCGTCATCGGTTTGGTTGTTTCCATGCTGGAATTAGCCTGCACCGGTCAGATCTACCTGCCGGTCATCATCTCAATGAGCACCATGCCTGAATTGCGCGGCAAAGCCAGCCTCTATATTGTGCTTTACAACCTGATGTTCATCGTGCCACTGGTCGTTGTCTTCATTTTGGCATACTACGGCACAACGTCGAAGCAACTGACTGCTTTTTTGAAGAAACATGCTGCCACGGTCAAAATTGGCA
>CAYVOY010000063.1:0-7392 GCA_964453395.1 uncultured Anaerolineaceae bacterium | reverse complement strand
TTAGCTTGGAAGGCTAACGCCTTACCACTTGGCGACGCCCGCGTAGCCTCTATTTTAGTCTAAAAAGAGACTGTGTCAATATTTTGCTGCCTAAAGTCTTATTCTCGAGCGAAAATCTCATCCGCCTGAGGGCGCTTTAGTCCTTATTCAACAACTCCAGCAGAATTTCTCTGCTTCGTTTGGGGTCGGCTTTGCCGCCCGAAGCGCGCATCAGCTGACCAACAAACCAACCGAGCAAACTCTCTTTCCCGGCTCTGAAGTTGGCAACCTCTTCTGGAGAAGCGGCAATAATCGCCTCAATTTGCTCTCGCAGTGCGTCGCTGTCGGCAATCAAGCCCAAGCCTTCTGCTTCCACAATCGTAGCCGGCGCTTTTCCTGTGGCTTCAACTTTCTTCAGCAAATCCTTGCCGGTTTTTTGGTTGATCTTGCCCTCATCGACCATGCGGATAATTTCGGCCAGTTGTTCAGGCTTCAAAACCAATTGGTCAGCGGTTTTGCCCAAATCGTTGAGCATGCGGTTGAGGTCGTTCATCATCCAATTAGCGACAGCCTTCGCTTCAGCGCCATAGGCCAAAACAGCAGCTTCGTAATAATCGGAAAGACTGCGTTCGCCGGTCAAAATTTCAGCATCATATGCAGAAAGCCCGTAGTCTTTGGTAAAACGCTTGCTTCTGGCAAGTGGTAATTCGGGCAATTCTGCCTTAATCGCCTTGATTTCTTCGCTGCTCAAGACCACCGGCAACAAATCCGGTTCACGGAAGTAGCGATAATCGGCTTCGGTTTCCTTCGATCGCATCTTTTTGAGTGTGCCACGGTCGGCATCCCAATCGAGGGTGAAAGATTTCACGCTTTCCCCCGCTTCGACAATCGCAATTTGGCGTTTGGCTTCTTCGCCAATTGCCTGGCGGACTGAATCAATCGAGTTGACGTTCTTTATTTCAGTTTTGGTGTTCAAAACGCTCGTTCCGCGTTCGCGAATTGAAACGTTGGCATCACAACGTAAATGTCCGCGCTCCATATCGGCTTCCGAAACGCCAATCCAGCGCAAAAGCTGGCGCAGGCGAATCAAATATAGGGCGGCTTCATCGCCCGAGCGCAAATCCGGCTCAGTAACCATTTCAATCAGAGGGACACCACAACGGTTGAAATCGACCATCCTTGAGCCGTGATCGGTCTTGGTTTTACCGGCATCTTCTTCCAAATGCAGATTATGAATCCGCACCCGGCGTGTTTCGCCGCCATCCATCGGAAGATCCATATAACCGCCCTTGCCAATCGGCTCATCAAATTGAGAAATCTGATAACCCTTTGGCAGATCAGGGTAAAAATAATTCTTGCGGTCAAAGAAAGATTTTGGGTTGATTTCTGCGTTCATTGCAGCCGCTAAAAGAGCGCCTTTGTGGACTGCTTCGGCGTTCAAAACCGGCAAAACTCCGGGCAAACCCGAGCAAACTGGGCAAATGTTCGTGTTCGGCTCTGCTTCCCAGGAATCAGCTTTGCAGGAGCAGAAAATTTTGGTTTTTGTGTTCAGCTGGATATGGGTTTCCAAACCGATGATGATTTCGTAATTTTTCATGCTTGCTCCTCTCGCAAAACCTGCGGGCGAATTTTGCGCCATGCTTCTTCAGCGGTCAATTGCTCATAGGCGTGCCCTATGCGCAAAATCACATCTTCGCGAAAATCGTTTCCGATCAATTGAATTCCAATCGGCATTCCGCTTTCGTCCAAGCCGCCCGGCAATGTCAGGGCAGGGACCCCGGCATGGTTGCTGGCAACGGTCATTTGATCAGAATATTGCATCAAAACCGAGTTGCCGAAAACGGCATTTCGCTTGAAAGCGGTTGTCGCTGTGGTGGGGGTGAGAATGGCATCCAAACGATGTTCACCTTGCGAATCGAAAGCTTTTTCAAAATCACTGCGGATCAAAGCGCGCACTTTTTGAGCGCGGGTATAGTAATTGGAAGAATGTTCGGCGGCCGAAAGATACATGCCCATCAAAATACGCAACTTCACTTCGGTGCCAAAACCCTCGGCACGGGTTTTGCGATAAAGTTCATTCAAATCGCCAACTTTTTCTGCAGTCCGATAACCATATTTGACGCCGTCAAAACGGTGGAGATTGGAAGCCGCTTCAACCCGTGAAATCACGAAATAGGTCGGGATGCCATAACGGGTGTTGGGCATTGCGACATTTTCAACAATTTCAGCACCGGCTTTCGCCAAAATCTCAGCTGCTCGCATCACCGCATCGTAAACTTCTTTTTGAATCGGTTCAATCTGGACAGCACCGCTTTCAATATCGGGATAGTAGACCGCGTTGTAATCAGGGGAGAGCCCAATTCGCAATCCCCGAACGTCTTTTTCGAGCGCTTCGAGGTAGTTATCAACCGGTACAGTTGAGGATGTCCCGTCTTTTGGGTCCACTCCTGCCATCGACTGGAGCATCAGCGCGCTGTCGCGAACGTTGCGAGAAAGCGGACCGGGACAATCGAGAGAGGATGAAAAAGCAATCAGACCAAGGCGTGAAACCCTGCCGTAAGTAGGTTTCAAGCCGACAACGCCACAAAAGGCAGCCGGCTGGCGAATTGAACCACCGGTATCGGTGCCCAAAGAGAGGGCAACCTCCTCCGCGGCAACGCTGGCGGCCGAACCTCCGGAAGAGCCGCCCGGAACGTAATCGGTATCCCAAGGGTTGCTCGTCGCGGGTTGAAATGCGCTCGATTCGTTGGAAGAACCGAAGGTAAATTCGTCCAGATTGACCTTGCCCATAATCAGAGCGCCGGAATCAATCAATTTTTGAACGGATGTTGCCGTGTAGGGCGCTTTGAAGTTTGCCAAAATTTTGGAGGCGGCAGTGGTTAGGTTTCCTTCGAGCGTGAAGATGTCTTTAATAGAAACGGGTACCCCGGCAAGCAAGCCCGGGTCTTCTCCGTTTTCGATTTTTTGCTCAATCGCTTCGGCTTGCCGATAAGCGAGGTCTTCGCTTAATTGAATAAAAGCATGAACTTTTTTGGCTTCTTCAGGACTGAGATTTTGGTTTTCCAAAGAGCCGGCTGCGCCATCCACATGCTTAATTTGATTAAGGGCAGCCTCGACCATAGCACTGGCTTTGATTTCACCGGACTTTACTTTTTGAGCGGTTTCAAAAGCAGAAAGTTGGCTCAGGCTCATTTTGCACCTCTCACATCGGGAACACTAAACATGCCTTCTTCAATCTCAGGCGCAAGGGCGAGGAGTGCCTCGGGATGCGGAAAAGGCTTCCATTCATCCTTGCGAGGACCTGCGACTTGCGGCTCAAGGCCATGCAGAGAAACTTCTACATCATCCGGGAGCGGGATCTGGCTCAAAGCCTCCACCGAAGCCAGCTGGTGATTCATTTCCTCGTAGAGGTAGGTGGCTTGCTCGGGGCTTAGCTCCAGCGCAGCCAGTCCAACTAATTTTTCAAATAATTCAGGGTCAATTCTTTGTGTTGTCATGCTCTTTCCTTAGCTTTTTGCTGTTGGGAATTATACCCGATAGCAGGTCAGCGAAGCAGGAATGAGGAAACAGGTAGCAGGAAACAGGTAGCAGGAAGGAGGAAACAGGTAACAGGAAAATCGGGGGGATCGTCAATAAAAAATCGGACAGAAACTTAAGAGACAATATTTTTACTTTCCTGTTGAACAGCCAACAAGAACTTTGTTGGTTTTAGATAGCCCAGTCGCTTTTGAATAAAAAATCTGAGCTTATCACCTGTGTACTGCCAGATACTGTCAGCTCTCATCTGAACTGACAGCTTCAACGCGTTCTTCCATGCGCATTTGACCGCGGTAAAATGCGCCGTCTTCACTGGTGAAAGACATGGTAACGATATCGCCCCAAACTTTGCCGCTGGCTCGAATCTCAAGTTTCTGACAGGTGATGTTCCCCTTAACCGTTCCGGCAATGATAACCGTATCGGCTTCGAGGTTTTGGCATTCCACTTTTCCGGTTTCTCCAACCACAACCAAGCCCGAAATAGCAATTTCGCCGGTAATGCTGCCCTCAATTCTCACCCCGCCGCGACCGCGCAAATCGCCCAGCCAGTTAATCCCAGGACCAATAACCGATGTTACCTGACTTTGGGTTATGTCCGGGACAAAAGCAGGGCTTTCTTTTTTCTTACCAAACAGCATAACTATTTTTCATCCTTTTGAATTCTATTATAAACTTCTTCCCGCTTGATTTCCCAGCGCCAGGCTATCGACAGCCAGGGTTCCGGGGTTTTTCCCAAACCAATCCGCGGACTGCTCTGAAGCAGAGCCTCGGGCAGAATGATGCCCTCTTCCACGAAGACTTCACTTTCAGGCTTCGTCAGATCATGTCCATTCAGCGAACCGTCCAAGCCAAAAGCCTGGGTTAACTTAGCGGGCCCATTTAGCCATTTTGGGCTATTTGCCAACATGGGGCGATTTTGCGCAATGAATTCAAGCCCCTCGACAGGATAAACAGCGCGAATCAAAACCGCAGCGGGAAAACCGGGCAGATCCGCAACGATATTGAGCAACCAATGCATCCCATAGGTGAAATAAATATAGGCGCAGCCTGCTTTGCCAAACATCTGTTCATTTCGTTTCGTTTTTCCAACACGGGCGTGGCAAGCCAAATCATCCTGACCCTGATAAGCTTCGGTTTCGGTAATAATACCAGCCAGACGTTTTCCGTTTTGAATGCGAACGAGTTTTTTGCCAATCAAATCCGGTGCGAGCAGGGGCGCTGGGCGTTCAAAAAAAGAAGCGGGCAACATTTAGCGATTGTCTGCCTTTTGTTTAATCATTTTTTCCATGGTCAGACGCAGACCTGTTTCCAGCGGAACCATCGGCAAGTAGCCAAGCAGCTGAGTCGCCTTGCTGATATCGGCACACATGCGCTCGGCACCACCTGCTTTATGGGGATTGAAAATTTCTTCCGGTTTTTGACCGCTCACCTGCCGAATCAGACGCACAAGCTCCAAAACGCTCGTTTCAACACCGCTGCCGATGTTGATAACCTCCTGGTCAACAGCCGGAGCTGTGGCAGCACTCACCATGGCGTTAATCAGGTCGTCGATATATACGTAATCGCGCGTTTGACTGCCATCGCCATGGATGACGATAGAGCTGTTCGAAAGAGCATTGCGCATAAAACTGGGAATAATCGGCGGATGGGAGAGCGAAATGCGTTGACCGGCACCATAAGCGTTGAAAATTCGTAAACAAACCGCCTCAACCCCGGCCTGCAAGCCGATTGTCCGCACATAATGTTCGGCTGCCAGTTTTGATACGGCGTAGGGAGAGCGTGGCTTGACCTCAAAGTCCTCTTTATATGGGATTTCGGTTTGGTCACCGTAAATTGCACCGGAAGATGCCAGCACAATTCGCCTGACCTGGGTATCGCGCACCGCTTCCATCAGGGTAACCGTTCCACCGACGTTAACCTGGTTGTAACCGCTTGGAAAGAGCACCGATTCGGGTACAGAAACTCGAGCAGCGAGGTGAAAGACGCAATCCACATCCTTTAGAAGCGTCCAGAGCAAAGTTTTATCCGAGATATTTCCTTGAACAAAATTGACATTTTCAGTCAACTGAGATGGGTCGCCGGTTGAGCAGTCGTCCAGGGCGATAACCTCATGCCCCTGGCTTGCCAAACGGTTGCTAAGCGCCACACCGATAAAACCTGCACCACCTGTGATTAAAAACTTCATGAGCCCTGCCTTTCAGGAAGAAATTATAGCATGTCACGCCTTGGATTTTTATCAAAACGAAAATTATTGGATTCTTCGGGAGCTGATAATCAATAAAACTACACCAAAAAGAACCAAAGCCAGCACGCCCAGGGCTAAATAGCGGGCGTTGGAAGAAAATACACGTTCAAAAAAGCCCAAATTAGCCGTTGGCGTGAGCTCTTCTGTCGCTTCAGAGGTGAAAAAAACCAAATCGAGGCTTGGCGTGGCTTCGGGAGTCAGCTCGGTTTCTTCGGGGGTGATTTCTGGGGTTAATGTCCCTTGCCCCAGTTCGAGGTCATCAGGTTTTACTATCAGCAATTGATCTCCGGGAAAAATTGGGGAATCTTCAGTTAAACCATTGAGGCTCAGAATTTCGTTCAGACTCACCCCATAGAGTTCGGCGATATGATAAAAAAACTGGTCGGGCAAAACCGTGTGCCAAATTTCGCCGTTTTGGCGCGGGGTGGCGGTTTGGGAATAGAGCTGAGTGTTCGGTGGCTCGGGAGTGGCAATTGCTTCTTCGGGGACTTCCTCTTGAGCAAACTCAGCAGCTTGAACCTCTTGTATATTAAGGAAAGGCATGAGCAAGAGGCAAGCCAAAAGACTTAATAGCAATCTATAAGGCTTGTGTTTATTTCTTAAAATCATGACCAAAGGCTCACATTCGTCTTTTGATTATAGTCGATTATGAGGTGGGAAGCTGGGAAGCGAGCAGGAATCGGCAATTCTTAGTATGAAAAGAAGCGTGAATCCTTGCCCAAAGATTGCGGAGGCTCAATGAATTCTGTGATCGGTTAATGATAAGGGTCGGTTTGACGATTGGGTAAAGAAAAGGATTGCTCTTTTCGTGCGAAGAGGGTTCCACAGCACCCAATCCGAAGGGCTGAGGTAAAAATTATCTGATTGATTTAGTAAAATTTTCTCGAAAATAGCCCTTAAAAATCTAATTTCTGTTACTATTAAATTGATTTATCCAATACACCTTTGATGGAGGAATGTACAATGAAATATTTTCGTAAACCTTTGTACCTGTTGCTGGTAATCAGCATCTTGACAGGAATGCTTAGTTTGCAACCGCCGGAACCGGTCAAGGCTGCAAATCCGGAAAATGCAGTTCGCATCAGCCAGGCTTATGGCGGTGGTGGCAATTCCGGTGCGCTTTATAAGAATGACTTTGTTGAGCTTTTCAATGCTTCTGATGAAGATGTCGATTTGACTGGTTGGAGCGTTCAATATGCTTCTGGTACCGGGACTTTTAGTAACATAACCCCTCTTTCCGGAACGATTCCAGCTAATTCCTATTACTTAATCCAGCAAACTGCTGGAGCAGGTGGTACGGTTGACCTCCCGACACCGGATGCAATCGGAGATGCTATAATGTCCGCCACAAACTTCAAAGTTGTCTTGGCGAACAAAACAACGTTCGTGACCGGAGCTTGCCTAACTGATGATAGTATTGTTGACTTTGTAGGTACTGGTACTGCAAACTGTAAAGAAGGCAATGCTGCCGCCCCGGCACCTAGCAATACCACGTCTGCTTTGCGCCTTGGTGACGGTTGTCAAGATACCGATCAAAACGGGGAGGATTTTGTAACCGGAACACCTAATCCCCGCAATACTGAATCTGCTACACATTCTTGCAATGTCGCCCCAAGCGTTTTCCCCGAACG
>CAYVOY010000062.1:0-7496 GCA_964453395.1 uncultured Anaerolineaceae bacterium | reverse complement strand
CGATTGGACCCGGCGCGCTTAGAAGGACCGAGGCAAGCAGTGTTTTTTGACCTGATTTTTCTTTCATCAAGCTCCTTTAAATCGTAAAAAGAGCGACCAGCGGCAAAATGACAGCGGCGGCTGCAAGTGGGCAGGTTACCGTATCATCTCCGTTTTTTGTAAATAACTCGACGACCGCAGTCACCGCCGCTGCCAATAAGGCGGTTATCAAATAGCCATACCAAGCAAAGTTTGCATTCAAAAGCAAAATCAACAGCACAGTCACAAAAGAAACGAGGAACATCGTCACCGTCCCTTCAACCGTTTTCTTCCCGTCGGCATGTGGGGCTTTTATCTTCCGTTTTCCATATTTTTTGCCAACCAAGGCAGCGGCTCCGTCTCCAAAACCCCAAGCAAAAACGCAGACAGTAACCAGCCATTTCTCGCCAAGCCAGCCCCAGCCAATGGCGATCATCAGTGCAAACATCATGAAAGCCAGGACCAAACTGTTTTTGATTTCTCCCTTTTTTCGTTCGTTAATATATTCAGAAAAGCCTTTTATCTTTTTCTCCGCCAAACTGATCACAATATATGCAAGCACCATAAAGGCAAGGGAAGCTAATGCCGCAAGCCACCAATTTTCAAATGCATAGAGAAAAACCAGCAACGAAAAGATCAAAATCAGGTGAAGCGATTTTCTGAAGACTTCTTTTGGAACTTTTTTAAAAAAGTGTGTGAGTAAGGAAAGAATTACGACACAAGCAATGAAATAAATTACAACTTTCCCGAATCCTGTTAGGAATCCTAATAACATGCCAAATGCTCCTGTTTTATAGCTGCGCAAAATGTGATTTTTCTTGACTTTTTCTTGTTGAAACCCTATTATATAAACAGGCTGTCGTTTTCTCAACCGTCAGTTGGATATAAACCGTAGTGTCTGCAACAAATTGGGCTGGGAATGTTGCTTTCCCAACAAAAAAATGGGTGACATTAGTCACAAGGATTGATTATGAAAGAATTAAAAATGGATCGAAAAAAACGCTATACACGCATGGTTTTGCAAGATAGTTTGATTGAATTGATGCGCGAAAAGCCAATTAACAAAATCACAATCAAAGAACTGTGCGAAAACGCTGACGTCAACCGCTCTACTTTTTACGCCCATTTCAGCGACCAATATGAGCTGTTAAATACAATTGAAGAAGAAACGCTAAACTGGGCGAAGGTTGCTTTTGAAAATCTGGTTGGCAGTGCCTCAGACGAAGCCGAAACAATCAAAGGGCTGGAGGGGATTTGTCAATATATTGCCGACAACAGCAAGCATCTTCAGATATTGATGAGCGAACAGGGAGACATCAGTTTTCAAAAACAGCTCTTTACGCTTGTCTATCACCTTCTCGGAATCAACCCACAAGCCAACCAAAACGGCGACGGCGATTCCAAAGAACTAAGTTTAATCTTTGCCGTAAATGGTTGCGTTGGCCTGATCCAACATTGGTTAAAAACCGGATTAAGAGAAAGCCCGCAAGAAATTGCTGGAATTATCTTCAAAATGACCGCTCAAACAATAAAATATCTGATATAGACGAGCTTCAGTCGGCAATTATCGGTTCAGAAAAAATCCGCTCAAACAAAATTCCTTGAGCCCTGATCGCGATAAGAGGGAACGGAAGGTGTTTGAATTTCTCTCTGCACAGTTTGATAGAGCGTATCACCGCGCAAATCGTCAACGGTATAACAAACCGCGCCCATGTCCTCCGCCAATTTTTGTGCCAGCCCACTGTCAAAGATTTTTTGCTCCATGTTGACCACAACACTGTGAATTTTTTCAGTGGCAAAGAGGTTTGCCATTTCGGTGGTTTCTTCGGAAACCAAACGTCCGGGCACGAGCGGAACATTTCCCGCTCCATCGGTCAAAACAATCAGAAGTGGCTGCACATCGGGGTGCAAAATTTTCTCTCTCTGCAAGACCTCATATGCCATTTGCAAACCGGCTGTCAGGGGCGTTTTGCCTCCCACCGGAATATTTGCCAAAGCTCTTTCTGCCAGCAAAACGGAATTTGTGGGCGCCAAAACGAGTGTCGCGCGATCTTTTTGAAAAACAACCAAGCCAACCCGGTCACGGCGTTGGTAGGCATCGGTCAAAAGCGAAAGAATGGCCGACTTGGTGGCCTTCATTCTTTCAGCAACCGCCATCGACCAGGAGCCGTCAACCAGGAACAAAATCAGGTTAGCGGTCTTGCGCACCCGTACTTTTTTCTGAAAGTCTTCTCTTCTAATGGCAAAGGCAACGGCATTGCGTTTCTTTAAATCGCCGCGTTGACGCTGGAAAGGCGCGGCAGCCCGCAAAGTGGCATCGAAAGCCAGGTCACTGCTGTCGCGTGGTGAAGGGCGGGCCTGAATATAGCGCCCGCGTTTGGTTTTGGAGACGGTCTCAGAGCGCCTGCCGCCTTGCTTGCGTACCATTTCGTCGAGAGGCGTGTCGAGCTGACGCGGTTCGAAAGTATCGCCGGCTTTGACGTTTTTGCCGCCATCCCACCATTGTGGGTTGAGCTGCATAAAGACATCTTGCCCTGATTCACCCACTAAAGGCATTTCCGGGTCAAAACCAGAATCCCCATCATCGGGTTTTTCTTGATCTATCGATTCGCTTTTTTTTTAGATTCTTCGTCTTGTTCCGCTTTTGGGGTGTCGTCTTCAGCCTCAGTCAAAACCGTTTGCATTTTCAAATCGGCGATTTTGCTGTTAAGCTGCTCCACACCGGATTCGCTCTTGCGGAAAGGACCGGCTTTTACACGATGAGGCAGGGCAAGCTCGGCTGCCAGGGCGATATCGCGGGGGTTGATATGCGTTCGTCCATCAAATGCGGCTTGCGCACGGGCTGCTTTTAGAATTACCAGGTCAGAACGATGCCCGTCAACTTCCATTGATGAAGTCAGGTCGGCGATAATCAGCAAATCGCGTTGAGTGTACTCCACACTTTCAACCAATTGACGCGCTTGTTCGATTTGCTTCGAAAGTTCTTGCTCTTTGGGCAAAAACAGCTGGCGGAAGGCTTCCGGGTCGTTTTCAAAAGCAATATTGCGGCGCATAATTTCAACCCGCAGCTCTTTATCCAAAATGCCCCTGATCTCTACCGAAAAGGCAAAGCGATCCAAAAGTTGGGGGCGCAAATCGCCTTCTTCAGGGTTCATCGTGCCAACCAGAATGAAGCGGGCGGGATGACTAAAGGAAATCCCCTCGCGCTCAACCACGTTGACACCCATTGCGGCAGAATCGAGCAAAATATCAACCACATGATCATCCAGAAGATTGACCTCGTCAATGTAAAGCAACCCGCGATTGGCAGAAGCCAGGACGCCGGGTTCAAAATGGCGTTCACCTTTTTGGATAGCGCGTTCGATGTCGAGTGTGCCGACAACCCGATCTTCCGTTGCCGAAACAGGCAGGTTGATGAAGGGGGTCTCATGATGAACATGGGGTAGTGGGTTTTCACCATTCGCGAAGCGCTCCTGGCATTCAGTACACCAAGTGGCCGGCTTATCCGGATCGCAATTAAAACGGCAGCCTTGCACAACCTCGATAGGAGGCAAGAGGGCAGCCAAAGCACGGGCTGCGGTCGATTTGGCGGTGCCACGTTCGCCACGAATCAGCACACCACCAATGCGTGGGTCAACTGCGTTTAAAATCAGAGCACGAGCCATGCGCTCTTGCCCGACAATTGCGGTGAAGGGGAAAATCACTTTTTGGTTCATTTATAAGTCCTTTGCGTCAGGGATTATAGCACGCGAACGAGGCGAATAAAAGCCTGTCTTGCCTTTTGTGTTTAATTTATAAATATTAAATGAAAAAGGAGAGCCAAACTAAACGGCTCTCCCTGGTTCTTATATTTTTGCGATTAGGCGTAGCGGCCAATCAGGTCGACAAAGGCATCAATAATTGTTTGAAGGAAGTCCTTGGTTTCTTCACTGTTCAGGTTGCCGGCATCATCAAACAAAGTGTAGGATGAACCAATATAGGCTTCCGGTTGTTGAACAACAGGCATGTTCAGGAAGGCCAAAACCTGGCGCAGGTGATGGTTGGCGCCAAAACCACTCAGATTACCGGGGGATTGGCTGACGATCAAAGCCGGTTTACCGTTCCAAACAGATTCGCCGTATGGGCGTGAGCCGATATCGAGGGCGTTTTTGAGGGCGGCGGGATAACTGCGGTTGTGTTCGGGGGTGACGAAGAGCACTGCATCAGCACTTTTCACTGCATCGCGGAAGCGAATATATTCAGCGGGAGAACCGTCTGCATCATAATCCTGGCTGTAAAGGGGGAGATCATCGATTTTGATAAATTCGATTTGATAATCGGCTGGGAAAAGTTTCACCAAATTATTGGCTAAGGTTCCACTGAGGGAATTGCGTCGGATTGAACCAACGATTACGGCAATTTTTTTAGACATATCTATTTTTTCCTTTTTTTGTGTTTTACTATGTTAGCCATAAATATCTATAAAATGGCCCTTTTGAGCAACTATTTGTGCAGGGTTAGTACAAGGTGACTTGGAAAAATATAAAATGTTAATACTTCAATTCCGGGGACAGATAAGCGGGGCTATCCAAGGATTGCTAAGAGAACAAATCTTGAGATTTGCACTCCTTTTACCGTTCTGATTAAAATTTATTCGTCTTTTTTGCCGAAGGTGTCGCGCAAGTTTTTTAGTGCGTCAGAGAGTTGGTCCTTAATGCGCTTGGCTTTGCTTTCACCGGAATCTTCTTCTGCTTCTCTATTTCGCATTTCCAAGGCTATTTGCGCGTCCCGTGCTTCGCGTTGGGCACGCCTGAGCTTGTTCTCTTG
The DNA here is from genome assembly GCA_964453395.1 of uncultured Anaerolineaceae bacterium. GTDB lineage: Bacteria > Chloroflexota > Anaerolineae > Anaerolineales > Anaerolineaceae > Mesolinea. The sequence goes on along the minus strand of CAYVOY010000062.1, from coordinate 2,672 downwards.
CAAGGGGCGATGAGTGCCGTCGCATAGCGGTTTTGTGCGGGAATGACCGCAATTGCAAAGCGTCACGCGGTTTCGCGGAATAAACTCTTCGCCATCGGCCCGCTCAATCGGAACATAGCCCATCACCCAGAGGGGCCCGCGAATTTCCCCATATTTAGTGCATTCATAAGTATCAGCAATTTGCTGGGTCAGTTCCGGTTCAACATCAGGCTCATTGCTTGTAAACTTATAAGTCAGAGATCCGGAAGGGCAATCTTCCACCATCTTGATAACCCTCGCCAATTTCTCTGGGTCGCCTGATTGCTCGGTTAGTTCGGTAAAGTCGGTATCTTTCAAGACGCAAAAGCCCGAATTCATGCAAAGCCTTGAGTGTTTGGTAACAACCAAACCATTTGGTCCATAAAAATTGAAATCGCGGCCAAAAGGACCGTCAGTTATGGCAGTTTCTTCGCCAATCCAACCGGAATCGACATGGGCATTATCACAAAAAGGCATATTTTTGCTTCGTCCACAACGACAAAGCAGATAAGTTTCTTTATGGGGTATATCGCCTCCATCCACCCAATCGAGCGGCTCGCCATAAGTGGAACAATGCTGAGATTTTTTAACGAAAGGCAGATCGCCAATCACGCGATAGGGACCGTCTTTAATAATTTTAATTTTGAAAGGGGGTTTATGTTCAGTCATATTTTCACCTAGGTTAGCTGAATTATAACAAAGAGCAGCAAAAATCACCTGAAAATGAGGGCATCACCAATAAAAAAGCCCTATTAATGTTGACGATTGTCACAACTTAAGCCAGTAAACTCTAAAAAGCTCCCTCGGTAAAGTAAAATGTAGGTGAATAAAGAGTTGCTTATTCTAATACAAGCAACTTCGCAATAAGTTAATTAGTATCTAACGAGGTAGAAATGAAAATCGTAACAGATAGTGGTGCAGACCTCTCATTTGAAGAATGCCAAAAAATGGGCGTAACCATGTTGCCCCTCAAAATAGTAGTTGGCGAGAAATCTTATCAAGCGGGTGTCAACATCGATGCCAATGATTTCTATGACATGATGGACAAAAGTCTGACTTTGCCAAAAACTTCCACCCCCTCGATTGGTGAATTTCAGCAAGCCTATGAAGAACTTGCCAAAGAAGATCCTGAAATTTTATCCATCCACATCTCATCCGGTTTGAGCAGCACGATCGACACCGCCCGTCAGGCGGCTGAACTGGTTGAAAATGCCCACATCACTTTCTTCGACACGGTTAGTTTGTCAGCCGCTCAAGCTTGGTATGTCGAAGCAGCGGTCAAGCTCCGCGATGCCGGAAAAAGCATGGACGAAATTCTCACCAAACTAAACCAAATTCAAAGTGCCGTAACCACGCATTTCACTTTGCCCGATTTGACATTTTTGATTGCAGGTGGTCGGATTGGCCACTTAAAAGGTTTATTGGCGGTACTTTTAGGCATCAAGCCGGTAATCGAAGTGAGTAAGGTCGATGGCAAGTATTATGACAAAATGAAAAAACGTTCATTCCCCAAAGCGATTCTCGGTATTGTTGAATTGCTCGAAAATATCCATCAACCCGGCACAAAATTGCTTGCCCAAATTTGCACCGCCGCCAATCCCGAAGGCGGAAAGCAATTGGTTGAGGCAATGAACAAAGTTTTTGATGTTGAATGGTTACCGGAATTCACCCTCGGGACTGCTCTGGGCGCACACACAGGCCGTGGTTTGGTTGGCGTAATTTGTGCCGATAAAGCCCAGCTGCCAGAGATTCCATAAATCGAATTTGAAGCTTCGCAAATATAGCCAGCGAACACAAAACCATATTTTCCTTTTATAGCAGAAAGCCGGGCTACTCTTCCTTAGCACCGGCTTTTGCTTTCATTTTGTTTACCGTTTGTTTTTTGCTGTCTGACATCATGATAAAATTATTCGATGGAAGTCATACCCTTCACTGAAATGCTCATGCGCCTTGGCCTCTCGGTTGTCTTAGGCGGAATAATTGGTGCGGAACGCGAACACAATAATCAACCGGCCGGTTTGCGCACGCATATGATTCTGGTAATCGGTGCTTGTTTGGCGATGATGCTTTCAATCAACCTTGGCACCGCAGCCGGCACCGACCCAGCCCGATTGGCGGCTCAAGTGGTCAGTGGTATCGGTTTTCTTGGAGCAGGGGCGATTTTGCGTTTTGGCTTTAATGTTAAAGGGCTAACTACCGCCACAACGCTCTGGACAATGGCAATTGTCGGTCTGGCTGTCGGAATGGGTTATTACCTGATATCGATGATTGCAACCGCTGTGATTATGATTGTCCTTTCGGTTCTGGACTTAATCGAACGGCGCTTTGTGCGGGCAAATATCCTTCGCACGCTTGTGCTCGAAGTCTATGATGTTAAGGGAATCGTAAAAGAAATACGTCAAACCGTCTCCCAGAGTTCATTTCAAATAGTCGGCTTCTCAGTTCAAAAGAACAACGAGGACAAATTGCTCCAAATAGAAATCGTTGCCCGTTTCAACAATGCCGATAAATTAGAAGTCTTGATTGAGCAGCTTTCGGAATTTGAGGGACTGAAATCTGTTAAGATTGAGTAGTTTTATAAACTTCCCAGCGACTCTAAGCCAAATTCCTAAATGAATTTCTTGACGTTTTATTAGTGTTGCGAGTATACTCTA
>CAYVOY010000061.1:3561-7663 GCA_964453395.1 uncultured Anaerolineaceae bacterium | reverse complement strand
TGGCAGGCTTTGGGGGAAGGCTGGGAAGAAACAAACGTCGCTTTGCAAAACGAAGACCCAGAAAGCCTTTTGAATTGGTATCAGGACCTGGCTAAGGTCAGAAACAATTCCGCGGCATTGCAAAAAGGCAGCTACTTGCCCTTCACTTCTTCTTGCCGGCGACTTTACGCTGTTGCCAGGCAATTTGAAGACGAAATCGTCTTGGTTTTGGCGAATTTAGGCGTCCAGGAGATGGAAAACTGCACGATTTCGATTGAAGAAAGCCCTCTCAGCGGCAGCTGGAAAGTGGAAAATTTATGGGGCGAGCTTCCATTCGATCAAATCAGTTTCGATAAACAAGGCACACTAACAGAGTTCGAACTGATGCCCTTGATGAGCGGAGGAGAGACGCTGATTTTGTCTCTCCGTAAATAATTATAAAGTTTGCTATAATATATTAAATTATAGAAAGATTTAAACAACCATGACAAAAAAATTTCACTTAACCAAAACTCCTCGCGAAACTGTTGAACTGACTTTGGACGACGGACGCGTCATCACCGGCGAACGCGGTGCAAAATTGGAAGATTTCATCAACGTCATCCAAGATGATGACAAGCCCATGATTGTCGGTTTGGTTTTGGACGGCGCCTTGCGTGAATTAACCTACCCGCTCAATCATGACGGCTACGCCAGTTTAGTCACAATGGCAGATTCGGACGGAGCGCGGATTTATCGCCGCTCTTTGGTTTTTTTACTCGAAGTCGCCTTCAAACGCTGTTTTCCGGAAGGCCAATTGACCATTGACCATTCCGTTTCTTCGGGCGGCTACTTTTGCCAAATCGAAAATCTGAATCATTTTTCCGAGGCGGAATTAGCGCTGCTAAGCCACACCATGCGTGAATTGGCTGAGGCCGATATTCCCTTTGTGCGCGAAACCGTCCCCCTCCAAGAGGCAATTGACTACTTCACCCAATCCGGAGAAATGGACAAAGTCAGCCTCCTGAAATATCGTCAGAGGCCCGATCTGGTGCTCTACCGGGCAAACAACGTCCGCGATTATCATCACGGTTACATGGTGCCCTCTTCGAAATATCTGCGCTGGTTCGAGTTGCACATCATTGAAGATGGTTTCATTTTGCAATTTCCGCATAAGGCTGAACCAAACAAAATTGAGCCGATGGAAAAATATCCCACCCTTCTGAAAACCTTCCGCGAATACGCTGACTGGCTTAACAAACTGGGGATTCCCTCTGTCGGCGCACTGAATGATGCCATTCGATCCGATCACATTGACGAGGTCATTTTGGTTTCGGAAGCCTTGCACGAGATGCAAATTTCCAAAATCGCCGACCAAATTCAGGAGAAACGCCCCGGGGTAAACGTCATTTTGATTGCCGGACCTTCATCTTCCGGGAAGACAACCTTCTCCAAGCGCCTCAGCATCCAATTGGTCGCCCGGGGAATTGACCCCTTTGCGCTTGAGATGGACAATTATTTTATTAACCGGGAGCTGACTCCTTTATTGCCCGATGGCTCAAAAGATTATGAATCCCTGGCTGCCATGAACCTGAAACGCTTAAATGAAGATGTCGCCGCCTTGATTGCCGGGCAAGAAGTTCAGCTTCCACGCTACAACTTTTACACCGGTGAAAGTGAAGATGGCGAGCTTGCCAAACTAAACAAGGACCAGGTGATTATTTTAGAAGGAATTCATGGTTTGAACCCAAGTTTGCTGACCACAGTTGACCCGGCGAACACCTTCAGAATTTATATTTCCTGTCTGACCCAGCTAAATCTCGACCGGCATAATCGAATTTCAACAACCGATACTCGCATGTTGCGCCGAATTGTGCGCGACGCACGCGACCGCGGTTATAGCGCAAGTGACACAATTGGGCGCTTCGAAGCGGTGCGCGAGGGCGAAAAATTGCACATCTTCCCTTACCAGGAATACGCCGACGTAATGTTCAATTCGGCCCTGGCATACGAGCTAACCACACTCAAACCTCTGGTTGAACCGCTTTTGCGTCAGGTCAGTTTTGGCACGAAAGAACACATTGAAGCCAAACGCCTCTTAAAGTTTTTGGAATGGTTCCTCCCAACCGGCCCGGAATACATCCCGGATAATTCGATTTTACGCGAATTCATCGGCGGATCGATTCTGACCGAATTCTCAATGTGGAGAAAAGGCGAAGTAATCGGCGGCGAAAACCTATAAAAGCAAGGCTTGATAAAATATTATCTGTCCGGTTTCGCGTAGGGCGGGATTGAATGGGCTTGTACCCTCTTGATTATTATGCAGTGCGCCCATTCAATCCGCCGTCACGAGCCTAAAGATCAAAATTTTTGCGAAATCATAAACGCAGGTGGGCATCGTACCCAAACGAAGTGAATGGTATTGAAATTGCTCAATTAGGAAAACCCGCCCCATCATTCCTCCGTTTACATTTCGATTTATGACCGTGCAGGGCAAGTAAAATAGAGGCATGCAATTCAAACTCAACGCCCCCTACCAGCCCACCGGCGATCAACCCGAAGCAATCCGAAAAATTGTTGAAGGCATCAACAAAGGCTACCACGATCAGGTGCTCCTCGGCGCAACCGGCACCGGTAAAACCTTCACCGTTGCCAACGTTATTCAGCAACTTCAATTGCCCACGCTGGTGATGACCCATAACAAAACCCTGGCAGCCCAGCTCTACGCCGAATATACCGAATTTTTCCCCGAAAATGCCGTCGAATACTTCGTTTCATACTACGATTACTATCAGCCGGAAGCCTATATCCCACGCCGCGACCTCTATATCGAAAAAGAGACCGACATCAACGAAGAAATTGACCGCCTTCGTCTGGCGGCAACCACCGCTCTGATGTCTCGTCAGGACGTCATTATCGTTGCCTCCGTTTCCGCAATCTATGGCTTGGGCGACCCGGACGCCTATCGTGCTTCGGTTTTGCACATTCCCGTCGGGCAGATTTATCGCCGGAATGCGCTCTTGCGTCAATTGGTCGATATTCGCTATGAGCGAAACGAAATGGAAGTCAAACCGGGTGTTTTTCGCGTCAGAGGAGATACGCTCGAGGTCTTCCCTGCTTATTCTGAAAAAGAAGTGATCCGAATCAGCTTTTTTGGCGATGAAATTGAAGCCATCAGCCGCCTCAATTCGATTTCAGGCGAAGTCCTGGAACGCCCCGACCATATCGACATCTATCCCGCCAAACATTACGTAACCGAAGAAACGCGTATAGGGAAAGCCCTTGAGGATATTGAAGCGGAGTTGGAAGAACGCCTGGCATATTTCCGCAAAAATGAACGCTATCTTGAAGCCCAACGCCTGGAACAGCGCACTCGTTATGACCTCGAGATGCTGAAAGAAGTTGGAACTTGTTCGGGGATTGAAAACTACTCCCGCCATCTCGACCAGCGTGCCGAGGGCAGCCCGCCCTGGACGCTGCTTGACTTCATGCCCTCGCGTTACCTTCTTGTTTTGGATGAATCGCATATGATGGTGCCGCAATTGCGCGGAATGTATAACGGCGACCGTGCCCGCAAGGACGTTTTGGTCGATTATGGCTTTCGTTTGCCCTCCGCAAAAGATAACCGCCCGCTTCAGTTCGAAGAATTTGAAAAAATCATGGGCACCACGCTCTATACCAGCGCTACACCCGGCCCCTATGAAATGCAAAAAAATGAAGCCGTCGTGGAACAGGTCATTCGCCCAACCGGCTTATTGGATCCGCAAATTGATGTCCGCCCGACCAAAGGTCAGGTTGACGATTTGATTGCCGAATTGCGCAAAAGGGTGGAGATTGGCGAACGCGCTTTGGTTACCACGCTGACCAAACGCATGGCGGAAGACATGGCGGACTATCTGAAAGAATCCGGCTTCAAAGTGCAATATTTGCATAGCGAGGTCGATACTTTAGAGCGGGTCAGCATTTTGCGCGAATTGCGCCTCGGTGTTTTTGACGTTGTGGTTGGCATCAACCTCCTTCGGGAAGGCTTGGATTTGCCGGAAGTCTCACTCGTGGCAATTTTGGATGCCGATAAAGAAGGCTTTTTGCGCTCCACCACCGCTTTGATTCAAAATTTTGGCCGGGCAGCCAGGCATATCAACGG
>CAYVOY010000061.1:0-3461 GCA_964453395.1 uncultured Anaerolineaceae bacterium | reverse complement strand
GCTCCACCACCGCTTTGATTCAAAATTTTGGCCGGGCAGCCAGGCATATCAACGGGCAGGTGATTTTGTATGCCGACAAGATGACCGATTCGATGAAACGCGCAATCGACGAAACAACCCGCAGGCGCGCAATTCAGGAAGCTTATAACAAAGAACACAATATTTCGCCGGTTGGGATTGTCAAAGCCGTTCATGATATCACCGAACGCCTGGCAAACACCGGCGCGGCGGAAGGCAAAAAGACTCACAAAACTGCCCGGGAATTGGCCGCTTCGATGGAACAACGCGAGCTTGAGCGCTTGATTAAGGAGCTCGAAAACCAGATGAAAGCCGCCGCCAAAGAGCTGGAATTTGAACGCGCCGCCGCCTTGCGCGACCAGGTTTATGAAATGAAAGCGATTATGGTCGAAAATAGCAATTTGCCGGAATGGAAAAAAGCCGCCCTCTTGGCAGAGATGTGAAATCAGCGTAGGGCGAGATTGAAAATGTTGTAACCTCGATATCATTATGCGTTGCCCCATTTTCAATCCGCCTGCATAATGAAACCCAATCGGCGGCGGATTGAAGGCGCACAAGGTTTCCGAAAGCCAACAATTTTGGCGCCTTCAATCTCGCCCTACCAAAACGGTCAATCCGCCACAAAAATGTGCAATTAAACTTATTCCCCGTAACCGTCTTTATTTGTTTTAAACACTTCTGGATCAATCTTCATACCCGTGGCATGGGCATCGGGATAATATTCTGAAAAACTGGACCATTTCCAACCATCATAAGATTGTGATAAACCGTGTTTTACGGGGTTGTAATGAATATAATTAAAATGTATTTCCAAATCCCTTTGATCGAGAATCGTGTGTTCCCAAAATTTTTCCTGCCAAAGGCAGAGCTTGGAGACGTTTAACTCCCGCTTCATCCAGAGAGTAGAGATGCGTTTGATTTCGCGCATCCGAATCGAGTAATTCTCTTCTCCTTCGGGGAGTTTGATTAACAAATGAATGTGATTTGGGATGAGGGCCCAGGCAATTAAATCAAAGGGCAAAGATTTTTGTACCTTATGAATTGTGCTTAGAAGGTGATCAAGACGGGCAGGGGTGTTAAAGTATCGAATCCGGTCATTTGTGACAATGGTGAAGAAAAACGTTCCACCGGGAACATAATTACGTCGATAATTTGGCATGGCAAGAATTATAAACGGTATAGAGGAATATGCAGGAGCAAGAAATATGTAAAATTTTTGCGTAGGGCGAGATTGAAAATGTTGTAATATTGATATCATTATGCGTTGCCCCATTTTCAATCCGCCTGCATAATGAAACCTAAACGTCGGCGGATTGAAGGCGCACAAGGTTTCCGAAATCCAACATATTTGGCGCCTTCAATCTCGCCTTACGGATGGATTAAACAATCATTCTTTTGCGGATAAAAAAACTGTCCGTACAGATTTCCTTCCGTACGGACAGTAAAAACTTCTCTATGCCTTGCTGAAATTATTCAGCCGGGCTGATTGGGCCGTAGATGCCGGGTTCGCTGCTGTCCAGCGGGACATCCACTAACCAGTAGAAATATTCCGTGCCGGGGACGGCAGTTTCGTCCAGGTATTCATAAGTCGAGCCGAAGGGGTCTCCGGGGGCGAGACTGCTGAAAATCATCTCAGGGTTGATTTGAACACGTTCGCCATCAACGATTTCGGCGCGCATGATATTGAAGCCGAAGTTATTCGTTTCGCTAACCGTTTCCCAGTCAATCAAAACGCCATTTTCGGTCCAATTAGCACCAAAGCTCGCCATTGTAACCGGTGTAATTTGGTTCTTAGTATAGGATGCATACATACAATAACAGTTGTTGGATTGTTCAGCAGTATAGACTTGACTGAACGAAACACTGCCAACTGGTTTATCAGGGCAGACACCACCGACAGTAGTGGAGGTGAAACCCACGAGCGAGACATGGTATTCTTGTGAGTGAGTTGCGTCGAATACACAGGTAAAAGTTTGATTTGTGCTCGGCGCAGTAAATTTCACCATATCGGCACAGCCATTACGATTAGGGCTTACGTTGCCACTATCAGTACTGTCTCCGCCGGGCCAACCGAGTGTACTGGGACCGTATTTACAGTTACTGATCGGTGTAACATTTGATGTTTCATCCAGCGTGGCAACAAAATCGAATTCCAAGCTGTTATTTGGTGCTGGAGGGTCAATTGACTGCCCTGTCGGACAATTGAGGGTGTTGATTTTCACGCTGAGCTTAACGGTGTCAAGAGCATTATCCGGTGAGCTAATGATGTTGTTGTAGTGGCAAAACCGCCCTACAGGGAAAAGTTCGCCAACTTCAGGATTATAATCAGTGTCAATATGCCCGTTGAAACCAAAACCACTCTGAAGGAGATACCCAGAGGTATTACCCCCGCCCTCACCAGGACAGGAATAGCTGCCACTTGGTTGACCATAACGCACCTGATTTTCATCTGTTGGACTATAATTGTACATATCCATTCGATTGCTTTGACCGCGATATGCTAAATTGTTATATCCCACAAAGTCCTTGACCAAAACCACCGTGCGATAGCTGGTATTGTTGGTGAACCATTGGTCCTCATTATCTGTGGAATCCCGAGCAGCGTTGCTAACAACAACGTGCACATCGTCTGCCGATACCGATCCGGTCAGGGCGATTCTGTCAAAATTGCGATCGTCTCTAAACAAAAGCAGGGAATAGGTGCTAAGGCTAACATCTCCACCTGTGCCGTTGTAAATTTCGATTCCAATCTGGTTGTCAGTTACAAAAATATATTCTGAAATGAAGAGGTCGGAAGCTGTGCAAGAAGGAGCCGTATGCGAGCCAAGGCTGGTCCAGGTAAAATTGTCGCTACGGGTCCATTCGCCAAAACTGTTATTATCTGCAAAGCCCATATCGCCGTCCGTGTCACAATTACATACGCTTGAGCTTCTGAAATATGTTTCGTTAGCTCCACCGGGGCCAACCCTTACATTGTTAATGATTCCAAGTGTGTCAATCGGCGTAAATTTATCGGGAACAACTCTTCCATAGCGTTCACAAGTTGCACCTATAGAATGGCCTAAATTAGTATCATCGATTCTACTCCAAACGCCATCGGTTGTCCCGAACGAGAAGGCGAAAACGTTGCTCACCAAAAGCGTGAGCAATAAGACAGTTAAACCTAATGATTTGAATAATTTGTTTTTCATTACTTCTTCCTCCTGTAGAATTATTGAATCTTTCTCAATCCAATAAAGCAAAAAAGATATTAATCCACTATTATATCAAGCTACTAATAACACAGCCGGGCTTGGCACTCCCATAATTTTTGATGATTCAAAACTGTGTTTGAGCTTATCAGTGGCGATCCAGGCCAGAGGTTTTCCATGATTCCCTATCCGGCACCGATTTATTCTCTCAAATTATACCATGTAAATAAATAGTGAAAAAGATTTAAGCGA
>CAYVOY010000060.1:0-7816 GCA_964453395.1 uncultured Anaerolineaceae bacterium | reverse complement strand
ACGGTTTGGTCGGGCAGGCTCATGATGGGGATGTTGAAGCCAAATTCGTCATTTTCGGGTACGAAATCATAAACTTCGCTTCCTCCGCCAATAATTTGGCCGGAAGCGTTATAGGCAATCGCGTTTAGAACCACTTGCGTGTAGGTGTATGGGTCACTGTTTTTGAGCCAGCCGGTTACGTTCCAGCCTTTTTTAAGGGGAAAGGCAGTGGTTGCACTAACTGTCAGGGGTTGTTTGTATTTCAGGCTGCGGTCAATCAAACCGTCAATCACACGGACTTCGACATTGGTTATCTCTATACCGGAAATCAAGTCAAAATTTTGAACCATGGCGGTGGTTTCAAGGGGAAAGAGGTAGCGGAAAGAACTGCGTTCCAAGGCAACCCGATTGCCCAAGGCATCTAATGCCAAGACTTCAAGCTGGACATCGCGCAAAATCGCATCATCAAGGCTGTTGAAAAGTTTTGCCATCACGGTTAGCTGTGAGCCTTGCTGAAAATATTCGATTTCGGTAATTCGAACCGGATTCGGATTGTTTAGATTAGGCGTTGGGCTGGGATTAACTGGCAATAAGGCTTCACCGCTTGCCTCTGCTGTAGCCGGGAAAAAGGGCTCGGGCGTTGCAGTTGGATCCCCTGAATTTGCGCTGTTGGAACAAGCGGAAAGGAGGATGCTCAAGACGATGAGGACAAGCAAAGAAGAGGCTAAGTGTTTTTTCATCAGTTTCAACCCACTGTATTATAAACGGTATAGAGAAATTATTTAATAGGAAATAAAGCTTTTTACTGCGGGGATCGTTGTCAGTGTAAAAAAGAGCGGAGGGGGCTGTTCAGCTCCCTCCGCTAAGGTCTTTATTTAGAAAAACCGTATTCTTTGCTTATTCAGCTGGTGCGGCTTTCTTTTTCTTGCTGCCAATGTTCAGAAGAGCATTCAAGATGATACCGAAGATGGCGGCAGTTGACAGGGCGGGCAGTTGAGCGCCGAAGAAGGGGATCATTCCACCGAAGGTGTAGTGACCACCAAGGGCGATGACCATGATGGTGGCGATAACGGCGATATTCTTCGCATTGAACATATCAACCTTTTTGTCAATCATGATGGCGATACCCTGGGCTGCAATTGCACCGAAGAGATAAATTTCCAAACCACCGATAACGCTCAGCGGAATGGCATAGATGCCTTTCACAAGGGGAGTGAAACAAGCAATAATCATGGCGATAATTGCGGCGGTAATCAAAACCGGAACTGAGAATACGCGGGTAATTGCCATAGCGCTAATGTTTTCGCCATAGTTGGTACCTGCAGGTCCACCCATAACACCGGCAACCATGTCGCCAATGCCATCACCAACCAAGTTGGGTCCGAGTTCATTAACCAAATCGTACTTTTTATCTTTGCCAAGTTTCTTTGCCAGATCGTTCACATAGACATCCAATTGATACATGTGAGCTGTGGATTCCGGAATCGTCGCCAAGGCAACCGGCATAATCGCCAGGGCGGCACCCCAATGGACGGTTGGCAAGGTAAAGTGCGGTAAGGCGAAGACACCTTGCGAGGCTACAGCTTCAGGTAAAACACGGAAGAGGCTTTCACCGGTAGCGGCGGTCAGGATACCAGCAGTTATGATACCAACGATCATACCGAGGAAGAGCGGAAGCTGACTTAGGAAGCCTTTCAGATAAACCGAGAAGAGGATAGTTGCAATAAGGGTAACCAAGGACACAATCCAAGCCATATTGTTGACAAAGCCGGGGCCGGCAACCGCAGGAGCGGCATCAGCGAGGGCGTTTCCAGCCAGGGTCAAACCAATAACCATCGCAATGGGACCGGTAATTGTTGGCGGAAGGAGGTTTTCGATAACATCCCTGCCAAGCTTTTTCACCAGGATACCGGCTAAGATGGAAATCAAACCGGACATAACGATACCGAAGGTAACAATTTGGATGTCGGCATCGGGGAGGATGGCTACGCTGCTCAGTTTTTCAGCGCCAACTAAACCAACAATTGCGCCGATATATGAGAAACTGGAACCATAATAGAGGGGAATTTTGCCTTTGGTGACCAAAATGAAACAAAGGGTGGCGAAACCGCTGGCAAAAATGGTGGTAGAGATATGAAATTTAGTAATGAGGGCTACGGTAATCGTAGCAGGGAACATAACGATAACCTGCTGGAGTGCATAGAGGAGCAATTTCCAGAAGGGTGGGGTTTCGTCGGGGAGGAAACCAACCTTGCTGTCGGACTTAGTAAAATTAAACCACTTCATTTTTTTCTCCTTGTTGTATTAACTAATAAAAATAAAATATGTCAAGCAGTTGGCACGATCTTTTTTGGTTTTTCTCACTCCTTTCGGCTATTAGCCTTGCGCTCGTCAGAGCGCAAGGCATTAAGTTCAATTGTTAAGTGGTGTTATCGATGCAAAATGATCAATTAATGCAGACCGGGCAAGCAGTCTACATCGGTACAAAGGATTGAATTTCTGCCACTTTGGATGCCAAGCACAATAGCTTCCGGCGAAAGCGGTAACACGTGAAAATTAATTCCCAAAGCGTCGTAAACGGCGTTTCCGATGGCTGAGGGGATGGAAATCATTGGATGTTCGCCAACGCCACGGGCACCGTATGGTCCGTTGTGCTGAGGATTTTCGATGTATATCGGGACGATTTCCATTGGCAGGTCTTTCATGGTCGGGATTTTGTTATCCGTGAAGGATGGGTTCATCAGGCGTCCGTTCTTATCGAACTTATAGCCTTCCAAAATTGCCGAACCGAGACCTTGCAAAACACCGCCGGTGATTTGACCGTAGACCAATTTTTCATTGATGACCTGACCGATATCGAAGGCAGAAGCAATTTTTAAGACTTCAATATTACCGGTTTCAACGTCAACTTCAATTTCAACGGCATGGGCACCAAAGGTCCAGACCGCAGCCGGGAAACCTTTGCCGGTTTCGGGGTGCATGTTGGTCAAACCGTCGGCAATGCTGCTTCCGCTGGAAATGATTGGTCCGCCAATGCCGGTTCCTTCGGGGTACATGTAACCGAGGGCGATATCTTTGTAAGTCAAGCGACGGTCGGGGTTGTGTTTGTGGAAAATGACACCCTCTTTGTGATCGAGATAGTCAGGGTCGGTGCGCAAAGCCTGGGCAGCGATATTTTTCATTTTGGCGAGCATCTCATTGCTGGCTTTGATCACGGCATTACCTGCCATGAAGGTCAGCTTGGATGCAACGGTGTTCCAGTCGTAGGGGTTGGCGCGGGTGTCGATTTCGGCGGAGATTTCGATATGTTCAATCGGAATATCGAGTGTTTGGGCAGCGATTTGCGCCAAAGCAGTGATGGCACCCTGTCCAAAATCAACCGCACCGATCATCATTTTGACGTGTCCGTCGCCGTTCATCTGCATAATGACAGAAGAAGCGGTATTAGCGGGCATTGCCGGAGCTTTTTGAAGCATGGCAAAACCTTTACCGCGCACTTTGCCGGTTTTCCATTCGCGGGCACGTTCTTCGTCAGTCTTGCGGCCTGTCCAGCCGATTTCTTTGACAACAGCGGTCAGACAATCTTTCGGGCTGCCGGTGCTTTCGGTTAATTTTTCGCCACTCATGGTTTCTTTGCCCGGTTCCAGCAAGTTCATCATGCGGAAATCATAGGGGTCGATACCTAATTTTTGAGAAAGAATGTCGATTTGGCGTTCAATCGTCCAATGGGTTTCAAGATGTCCGAAACCGCGATAGGCCGTGCTGAAGACTTTGTTGGTATAGATGGTTTTGGAGTCGATGCTGGCGTTGTCGCAAGCGTAGGGTCCAATTCCGGAGTAGACGGCGGTCTTGCCAACGTTGACACCATAGTCGGCATAGGCGCCGGAATCCCAGTCATAAACGGCTTGGATTGCCTGGAGTTTGCCTTCTTTGCTGACACCGGTTTTGATTCGTCCGCGCATTCCGGCACGGGTGGGGAGTTGGTTAAATTCCTGCTCGCGGCTGGCGCGAAGTTTGACCGGCAAACCACCGGCTGCTTTTGAGAGCAGGGCGCAAAGCGGTTCCAAATGGATACCGGCTTTTCCGCCAAAGGCACCGCCAACATAGGGAATGTGGACTTCAACGTCCGATTCGTTCACGCCAAAGCTGTCTGCCATAATCTGGCGAACGGCAAATGGGGATTGGGCGGATGACCAAATTTTAAACTTGTTGTTGAAAACGTCGGTTTGAACAATCGTAACATGGGTTTCCATCGGAACATGGGCAACCGCAGGCAGCGAAAAATCGTTTTCAACCACCAAATCGGATTCGGCGAAAGCCGTATCGAGATCGCCTTTGCGGCTTTTGTTCCAGCTGGCAATGTTCGAATCTTTCTGGGGGAAGAATACACCGACATAGTGTTTCAGATCATTGATGTCGTCATGCACTAAGATTTTAGCTTCGAGTGCTTCGTCCACATTATGAACGGCTTCAAGCGGTTCCAAAACGACATCCAAAAGTGAAATTGCCCGTTCGGCAATTGCTTCGGTTTCGGCTGCAACAGCAGCAACGACATCGCCATGATAGCGGGTTTCACCTTTGGAAAGGACGCGTTTGTCTTGCATGTAAAGCCCGACCAGAATGTCGGAATCTTCACCGGTCAAAACTGCCCGAACACCGGGCAAGGCTTTGGCTTTGCTGGTGTCGATGGAGATGATCTTAGCGCGGGCATAGGGGGAAAGCAAAACCTTGGCATGGAGCATACCGGGCATTTCGAGGTCATAGGCGTAAATTGCCTGTCCGGTAACTTTGTCTCGGGCATCTTTTCGGTCATAGGGTTGACCGACACGCTTGTATTTGGATTGATACTTGGTCTCTTCCATTAGCTTTCCAACTCCTTTCCTTCGCGTTCGATCGTGCGTTTTACGGCATTGAAAATCGGAATATAACCGGTGCAACGGCAGAGGTTACCGCTCAAAACTTCGATAATCTCATCATCTGAGGGGTTAGGGTTGTGATCCAGCATTGCCCGGGTAGACATCAGAAATCCGGGTGTGCAAAAACCGCATTGCAAGGCATCTTCGCTGATGAATTCTTCCTGCAAAATGGAGAGCTTACCGTCTTTTGCCAGTCCTTCGACTGTGGTAACTTCGCCGTCGATGGCTTCAATGGCTAAAACGAGGCAGGAGTTAACCGCCTCTCCGTTCAAAATAACGGTACAGGCACCACATTCGCCTTCACCGCAAGCTTCTTTGGTTCCGAAGAGTTTCAAACCGTCGCGTAAGAAGTGCAAGAGGCTCATTGTTGGGTCAATATCGCGGATAACTTTTCGCCCGTTGACTGTCAGACTAAGGGTTACTTTGCGTTTTCCGGATTCGATGTGTTCGGTGTACATAGAGCAATCTTTATTGTCTTCCATGTTTCTCCTAACTGATAAGGCTGAGCAGACCACGTTTGAGCAAGGCGGAAGCCATTGCCAGGCGGTATGCGGCGGAGGAACGCACGTCAGAGATTGGTTTGATGTGTTCCTTAATTTCTTCGGCTGCCCAGAGAATAGTTTCTTCGGATAATCCGCGTTGATTGATTTTGTCTTCAAGGGCAAAGAGCCTCAAGGGTGTTGGGGCGACTGCACAGATGCCGATGGCGACATTGCCGTCCGCTTTAAGACGACTGGCGACACCGACGGTTGCCAAATCGTGCCCGCGAAGGCGTGCCTGGCGCAGGTAGATGCTTTTGTCAGCTTCATCGTGATCTGGCAATTGCACCGAAACGACGAGTTCGCCTTTTTGAAGAACAGTTCGCTTGACGCCGGTGAAAAAATCTTGCAGGGGAATCTGACGCATGCCTTCTGGTCCGGCGATGTTTACCAAAGCATCATAGACCAAAAGAGCAGGTGGCAAGTCTGCACCCGGGGAAGCGTTGCAAATGTTGCCAACTACTGTCGCACGGTTGCGTAGTTGGAAGGATGCCAAAGCGGCAGCGGCTTGATTTAGCGCAGGATACTTCGCTTTGACAATTTCTGAGTCGACCACCCGATTAACATTAACAGAAGCGCCGATTGTCAAACCAGCACCTTGTTTAAATTCAAATGTAGTTGTTTCGGGGAGGGCCTTGATGTCAACAATATGTTCGGCATCAATTAGGTTTCTGCGAAGCATAATCATTAAGTCGGTTCCGCCTGCGAGAATAAAGGACTTATCCTCTTTTTGCAGGTAGTTGACTGCTTCGCCGAGGTCCTGGGGCTTGTAGTATTTAAATCTACTTAGCATAAAAGCCTCCTTTGATGATTGCCATATATTTGCAAAATTAGGTTTTAATATATGGTGCTTAGGGTGAAAACCAATTTCTGGTAATTTTACCTATTCTATCACATGGATTGGGAAGACCACTTGTTAATAGCAACAATTATTATCCCAATTTGGTGTAGTTAGTTATAAAATTTTACAGCCACTTCTCTTCTTGAGGGCTTATTGCCTGGCTGAATTCGTTTCGATAAAGCCGGGCAATTTCCAGCAGCTTAACTTCAGTATGGGGTAAACCAAAGATCTCAAAACCGACCGGAACGCCCAATGGCGCTTCAGCACTTGCTTCTTCGGATATTTCCGGGATTAGTATGGAAGGGAAGCCGCTGATGGCAGCCAGGGCTCCGTTGCGTTGTTTTTGAGCCTCTCCCACTTTGCAAACCAGTTGCTGTTGATGGGGGAAGATGATGGCGTCCAAATTTTCCCGTTCGAAAATTGCTCTTAACTGGTTTTGGAGAGCTTCGCGCTTTTTCATGCGTTCTTTGTATTCTTCTGAGTTAATATCTAAACGATTTGCAATTTCCAAATTTTCTTTAATTCCGGGATGGTGCAAGCCGCTTTCAAGAATCGCCTGGATGCTCGGATAGGGCGCATTCACCGATTCGAGATAAGCGTTGAGGTGGGCTTTTAGCTCATAGAGATGAACACTGATCTCGCTCACCAGTTCGGCACTGTCAATTTTATCTTCAAGCTCAACGAGCTGGACCGTGCCTTGCTGGTTTTGCAGTTGAAGCCAGTTCTCGTAAACCGCTTGCATAACTTTATTAACTATTTCATTGATTGGCTCAGTGCCATAAAAGCTTCGCAAAACACCGATTTTCCAGGTTTTGTTCGCTTCAGGTTTAAAAAAAGTTTTGCCCGAAATGACGCTCAGAACGCGTTCGGCATCATCAAGATCGCGTGCCATCGGTCCGGCTGTATCTTGCGTGAGCGAATAGGGGACGATGCCGTCATCGCTGACCAAGCCAACGGTTGGGCGAATGCCAAAGAGGTGATTTGCGCTCGATGGCGAGCGGATGGAATTGATCGTGTCGCTTCCAAGCCCAACCAAGCCAAAGTTTGCCGCCAAAGCAGCACCGGTTCCACCACTGGAGCCACCGGGAGTACGGCTGAGATCCCAGGGATTGAGCGTCTGACCTTTGATTGAGCTGATGGTTTCGCCCCAAATTGCGAATTCGTGCAAATTAGTTTTTGCCAGGATGATCGCCCCGGCTTTTCTCAGACGTTTGATGATTTCGGCGTCTTTGCCGGTCGAAAAATCTTTCAGGCTGAGACTGCCGGCTGTTGTTGGCAGCTCTTCGGTTTCGATATTATCTTTGACCAGGACCGGCACTGCATACAAGGGGAGGTTATGAGCTATCTGCTCTCGTAAAAGCTCTGTTTTGCCTGCCTGCTGACGAATAAACTCATCACAAGTTATAGCTTCTCCGATTGCATTCGGATTGATGCTGATGATGCTCTTTATTTTGCCGTCATAGCGATCGATTCTGTCAAGGTAAAAGCGCACCAGTTCCTCGACAGTCAACTTTCCATCGAGCAGTGCATCGTGATATTGG
>CAYVOY010000059.1:0-7817 GCA_964453395.1 uncultured Anaerolineaceae bacterium | reverse complement strand
TGACGATACCGCTGATGGTTGAGATGGGCAATTTGGTGAGAACGATGTCTTTGGTGATTTCGGCATCATCCTCAATAACGATGTTTTCTTCAACAAGAGGGAAAAAGCCGTAGGCAGTAACGGTTAGTTTGAAGGTGTCAGTGCCGATGAGCGTGCTGTATGCACCTTGCTCGTTGGTATAGATGGTTTGGTCGGTGTAGCCTTTGGTTCCGGTGAATTGAAGTTTGGCATTGGGGATGCCATTGCCGTCGGCATCTTCGACCGTGCCACTGATTGTGCTGCTTGCGCATATGCCAGAGGCGGCTTGAACAGCGGCGAGGGCGTTTAGTTCACCCCAACCTGTGGCGAAGTTAGGATGGTTTGTGGGGGTGAGGTCCGAACCATCATCGTGGAGGATTGGATCGGCGGTGCTTTCGAGTAAATTCTCAACGACAGCATAATTGCCAACCAAACAGGGTGCGGCTTGCAGAACTAAAGCAACCACACCGGTTGCGGCTGGAGTTGACATGGAGGTTCCGGTCCAACCGCTTGACTCATAAGAAGTGTCACTGTTGGGTACAGAAGAACGAATGTTAACACCTGGAGTTGAAAATTGAGGTTTCACCATATCGAAACCGTCGGTCGGGTTGATGATATCGAGGTTATCTGTTGGACCTTTATTGGAATGGTTGGCATAGGTTGCGCCGGTTTTAGACGTAGAGCCGACACCGCTAACGTTACCATGGCGACCGGGATTACCGACCGTGTTCAGCGGAGGATTGCTGGGGTAACTACAGTTGGAATTGTTACCATTGGCAAAGAGTGGATAGATACCGGCTGCATGCCAGGCAGCAATTTGAGGAACATAGAATTCATTAAAAGATGTGCCACAATCACCCCAGGAGTTGTTAACCGCAACCGGGCGTAAATCGGGATTGGGGTTATTACCCTGAAGATTGGTTGGGGCAGTCATAAACTGGGCACAAGCGGTTAAATAAGAATTAGCGCAAGACCCATTATAACAACCGGAGCATGCGATCCAGTTGGCTCCGGGAGCAACACCAATTTGGTTTTCGCCACCGTCATCGCCGACCATGGTGCCCATAACGTGCGTACCGTGTCCGTTACCGTCGCGAGGAACATTGTCTGAGGCATTGGCAGGGCTATACCAGTTGTAGTTGTGGTCGAAATTGCCACCACCAAGGTTGCCACGATAAGAATTGACGAGTGCCTGATGGGTTCCGCGAACGCCGGTGTCGATATTGGCAATAGTCAAGCCTTCTCCGTTGATGCCGAGAGCCCAGGCTTGGGGAGCTTTAATTTGAGCGATGCTGGGTTCGGGACCTTTACTGCCTTCATCCTCAACACCTTCGATATTTTCAGGTTCGTAGAGGATAACGGCTTCGTCTGCATTAATAGCCGTAACGTAGGGCATACTCTGAAGCGAAGTAAGAACCTGATTATTGGACTGGGTAACAAAAATGCTGTTATTAATCCAGAAGGATTCATAGGTAGTTCCGGCGCTCTCGAGCATTTGAATTGCCTGAGCCTGAGTGCGGTCAGCTTGCGCCTTGAGGGTGTTGTAAACGAACCAACCACGGTCTTGCCAGTTCATTGAATAGGCAGGGCTGAGATCGGCTGTGTTTTCAAATTCGACCCAATAGGTGGCTACGCCACTTTTTTGCATTTCGTCTTGAACGGATTGATCAACAGTGACCAATTGGGGAGGAACGGCTGCCTGAGCAGTTACATTGGCTGGAACAAAGCTAAGGAGCATTGCCAGAACAAGGAGAACTGTGAGGGCTTTTGGTAATGATTTACTTTTCATGTCACTTCCTTCTTATTAGGTTGTCTTTGATATAAAAAACTGGGAAAAAGATTAGCTCAAGGTCCCAGTTAGTTAACTAAAAAGTATGTAGTTTCAGGTTTTGTTGCTAAAGAAATGAAAAAAAGCTGACTTAATTTCAATCGGAGAGCAAAAAATTCTTGCTGAATCATGATTTGTTGATTCTGAAACATACCTGACTGATTATATCTAAGATCGAAAAAAAAGGCGCAAATTTCACAAAAAATTGAGATTCGGGACATTATTAAAATCGGATTTCAGTATACAGACATGCTGAAAGTTGAAAAGCAGACAATTAACCTCCTAAATTGTTTGACAAAGCTTATATAGTCAGTTAAAATTGTGATTGAAAAGGTAAATAAATAATAGGGTGGATGGAAACTGTGATGCGATTATTCCGATAAATCTTGTACTTCGTTGTCAAGAATGTGTTTTCGGAGTAAAATTCTATTAAAGATCAGGGAGTAGTAATTTGATCAAGAGATTGTCTTCATTTTAATGGGAAAAAAGCCTATTCCAATTAGGTGATATTATATTATGGAGGTTCGTGTGATTGATAGTAATAATAGTTTAATTCGTAATCCTGATTTTGTATTCCGCAAAGTGGTCGAGGAGACAATCCTTGTGCCGGTGCACATGAATGTAGCCGAAATGGACTACATTTACAGCCTGAATGATATTGGTGCCTTTATCTGGGAGAAACTCGATGAGCCTCGCTCCGTAGCTGAATTGCAGGAATGTCTTTTGGAAGAATATGATGTTGAGCCCGAGGCATTAAATGCCGATCTCCAGACTTTTGTTGAGGAGATGTTGACAATTGGAGCTTTTAAGAAAGTAGATTAATGACTTGTTACTTGAACGAAATTGACTTTTCTGAGTGGGGACTCAAAATGGTTGAGCCGTTAAATGGCGGACCTTATCCACTTGCCGGTGAGTTTGAGTTGATAGAACGCTGCAACATGGCTTGCAAGCATTGTTTCATCAATCAACCGGCTGGAGACGCCTTGGCAAGATCAAGAGAGCTTAGTACTGCTCAGGTTAAAGACATTTTGGATCAAATTGCTGATGCCGGTTGTCTCCAGCTCTTATTGACTGGGGGAGAACCGTTGTTGAGACCAGATTTTCCAGAAATCTATCTTCATGCAAGACGAAGAGGGCTGATGGTTTTGTTGTTTACCAATGCCACCATGGTTACGCCCGAGATTATCGAAGTTCTGAAATATGCACCGCCAGTTCTTGTGGAAGTATCTATCTATGGTGTTACCAGAGAAACCTATGAAAGTGTAACCGGTTTGCCGGGCTCCTTCGATAGATTTATGAACGGTATTCACTTGCTAAAAGATAGCGGCTTGCCTTTGGCAACAAAATCTGCTCTGTTGAGCTTGAACAAGCATGAGTTGCCTTTGATGAAAGCTTTTGCAGAGGAACTGGGTGTCAGGTTCCGCTATGATGGTTCGATGTGGCCCAGGTTAAAAGGGCAGGATCGTTCAGCTGACTATCGCCTTAGTATGGAAGATGTTTTGGCTTTAGATCAGAATGACCCGGAACGTATGCAAACCTGGATGGAGTATTACAATGCAAGCATGGGGAAGAGCCCAAAAAGCGAACGCTATGCCTTTAATTGTGGTGCCGGTTACCGCTCTTTCCATATTGACAGCCGAGGAAATCTGGATGCCTGTATGATGGTGCGCAAACCCTCCTTCAACATTCTGGAATTGGGTTTTCAAAAAGCCTGGGAAGAGCTCGGAAAATTCCGCTGGATCGAGCGAACAAAACCAACGCCTTGTGCCAGTTGTAGTGCTGCGAGTATGTGCATACAATGCCCAGGTTGGTCTCAAATGGTTCACGATGACAACGAAAGCGTGGTTGATTACGTTTGCAAACTCACGAAAACACGTGAACGAAATATCAATTATAATTTATCGTTAATAGAGGAGAATATATCAAATGGATAAGAAACAATACTCACCCCCAAGCGTGAAACAGGTTTCTCTTGAAATGAAGAACACTGTATTAGGATTTTGCCACAGCAGTCCAAACATGTTCCCTAATGAACCAACGATTGGATTGAACTGTAATACGCCAGTTCAGGGGAACAGCTGCCCTGCTACGCCATAGGCGTTTTGCTTGTTGGATCAGATGCGATGAGCGCATTTGCTGTTCAAGCAAATGCCTCATCGTTTGACATTCTTGTTTCCAGTGGGAGATGAATTGCGATTAAGCCTTGCCGGATTGACAATTGAAATTGTTAACGGGGTGGAATCTTTTGATTTTGATTACTCTCCCTGCCACGAAAAATTTCTTAGCCGCGGGCAGACTCTTAAGCCTGAAACTGAAATCCTGCGCTTTGAAATGGTTGATTCAAAAACCTCTCCGGATTTGAGTCCAGATTCTTTACTTTACCGCAATGAAATTTTTGAAGTTTGGAGAAATCCTCAAAATCAGCTAACTTTTACTCAAGCCAGTCAGAAACCTCAACGTTGGATAAGGCTGGAGCCAAATTTTGAACATGGATTAATCATTGGAGATTTTAAGGCTTCCAACGGAAAGATGGCTTATCCGCTCCAGTACATTGATATCGTCATTTTTTCAAATTGGTTGGCAAATTTTGGGGATTTGCTCTTGCATGCTTCCGGTATCATCTGGGAAGGTGAAGGATATTGTTTTATCGGTCATTCCGGTGCAGGGAAATCGACCCTTGCCCGGGATTTGCGCGAAGAACATGGCTTGACCGTAATGGGAGAAGACCAAATCGTTTTGCGTAAGCTGGACGGTCAGCTGATGGTTTTCGGCACGCCTTGGCATGAAACAGCGGACATGTGCGCTTATGGTGGTGTGCCGCTAAAGAAAATTTTCTTCCTCAATCGATCCGCTTCGCAGATTGTTTCGAGGGTTAACCGGTCAGATGCCGTGCTCAGGCTACTGCAAACGGCTTTTTATCCAATTTATCGTCCCGAAATTATTGGTGGAATTATGGACCGCTTGATTGAACTTAGCGACAGGGTTGATTTTTTTGAATTAGCATATGAGCGTGGTTCGGATATTTTGAGCGAAATCCTCAAGGCTTAATAAAAAATTCGGAAAACTAATCATTTTTTGTTATCATAAAAATTCAATCGTTCGGAGGTAAACATGTTTAAACGAATAAACGTCGTGCTAACTACTTTTGTTTTAGTAGCTATGCTATTAGCACCGATTGTCCCGGTTCAGGCAAAGCTTGAATTGGATGAAGGTCCGGTGAATCTTCTTGATGCCAAAGGAAAATCAATTCTATATGATCAGATTAGCCAGCAAGCAGCTCCACAATTGCCGATGTTAACTGAAGTTTTCGGTGCACCATTCGACAACGAAGTTGCCATAACAGTTGTTCCGGGAAGAGCCCAGCGGATAGCCCTGAATGCGCCGGTCTCACCGGTGATTACCGAGAGCGTCGATTTTAGCGAAGATCAACTGCTAAGCGGAGACTTCACAGGCGCAGCTTCGGTCTTTTCATATCTTAAAGACCCTGAAATTTACGAACAACTGCACTCTTTCCCAAATGTCTTTGCTGAAATCACAAACGACGGGCAAATGCGCTCCCAACGCTTGGTCAGCATTGCAGTTTATCCTGTTCAGTACGATTTAGAAAATCAAGAACTGATAGTTTACGAAGATTTGGAGGTCAGCATTAGTTTTAGCGGTACTACGAATGCTCTCCAAAATGAACCTTTGGTGGAGACGGATGCTTTCGAAAACCTGTTTCAAAACAATTTGCTCAATTATCAGCAAGCGAGAGCCTGGCGAAAGATTCAGACATCTGAATTTCAAACAAATGAAGAGTTGTGGACGCCACCAACGCCCGGTTATCGAGTAAAAGTTCAAAAGACCGGCATGTACAAGATAAGCATGGCTGAACTTGCTAATGCCGGGATTCCAACGAACACAATTGATTTTAATACTGTCAAAATGTATCACTTGGGTGAAGAAATTGCGATTCAAATACTTCCCGGGGATGGAATATTTTTTTACGGGGAAGAAATCAATAGCAAATATACCAAGGATAATGTCTATTGGCTAACTTATGGTGGCACAGCAGGCTTGCGCATGCAAACCGTTGATGGGACACCGAGCACTGCACCGACGCCAACTTCTTTTTTGACAAGCGAGCATTTTGAGACGGATCTCGAATACCGTTCCACGCCGATAGATATTGATGATTATGACCGATATCTCTGGGATTTTGTGAGACGTTTTCAGGCTAATATTCCTAAAAAAATTAATCAAAGCATTACACTTGGCAATTATGCCGGGGATGAGATAAGTTTCAAGATGAAACTTTTTGGCATGACACAAGAACTAATGGTTAACCCGGATCACTACGCCCTGGTTAAAGTTAACGACAGCCAGGTAGGAGAAGCGAGCTGGGATGGCTTTAATACACATGAGTTTGAAGGGCTTATCCCTGCCAATTTGATTCAGAACAAAGTATTGAATCTTGAAATAACTTCTGAAGTACAAGATTATGCTGCAGATATTTTCTTTTTGGATTGGTTTGAACTCAGCTATCAACGAGATTTTGGTGTTACGGATAATCGATTGAGCTTCGGATATAACACTGCCGGAAACTGGACCTATGAGTTAACCGGTTTTACCGATGGCAATATTGAAGTCTTTGATGTTAGCAGTCCAAGCAATCTGAAACGGTTTATCAGTAATCAAGTTGTCCCTGACAATGGAAAATTTAATCTGCGATTCTCAGATACGGTCAGCGAACCAAAAAAATATTTTGCCAGCACAAAGACTGGCTATCTCTCAGTTCAAGCGATAGAAGCTGACTCACAATCTAACCTTCATGCTCAATCGCATGGGGCGGATTTGTTGCTGATTAGCCATCAAAGCCTGATGACGCCAGCGGAAACGCTGAAAACACATAAATCTTCGATGGGATTGCGAACAGAATTAATCGATGTTCAGGATGTTTATGATGAATTCAATTATGGCATAGTCAGCCCATATGCGATTCAGAATTTTGTCGCTTATGCTTACCAAAACTGGCAGTCGCCTGCCCCGGCTTATGCTATTTTGATTGGTGACGGACATTTTGACCCAAAAAACAATCTAAAAAAGAATCGTCCCAGCCTTATTCCGCCCTTTTTGGTTTTTACCGATCCGGAGATTGGTGAAACTGCAGCAGATAACCGTTATGCAGCGGTGGCAGGGGACGATATTTTGCCTGATCTCATGATAGGCAGGATTTCGGTTAATACTGTCGCTGAAGCACAAGCCCATATCGACAAAATTATTGCCTACGAAGCAAACCCGCCGGACGGAGAGTGGAAGCATCGCATTTTAGCGGTTGCAGACAAACCCGAAATAGCCCATTATCCTCATTTGTCCGATGCAATTTTGGCTGAATATTTCCCTTCGGAACCTTTCTATGCCCAACGAGTCTATTGGGGCTGGGATATTCCGGATAGAAATGTTGCCAGGGCAATGATTCAGGAAGAATTTAATAATGGTGTTTTCCTTGTGAACTACATCGGACATGCTGGTTATTCATCCTGGAGTGAGCCCAGACATCAAGGGGACCAACCTTTGCTTAGAACGGTCGACATTCCAAATTTGTTGCCCCAGGAAAGGCATCCGGTAATCCTGGCAAACACCTGTATGGAAGGATATTTCGTCTCACCATATCTCTACGGCGAATACAAAGAAGCAATGGGAGAGGTAATCACCCGAGTTGAAGGCAAAGGAGCCGTGGCTTCATGGTCGCCAACCGGCTGGGGGGCGGTTATCGGGCACGACTATACCAATCGCGGATTCTTTAAGGCAGTTTATCAAGATGGCGTGAATATTCTTGGCCAGGCGACTCATGCCGGCTTGTTGCGCCTATGGCAGACCGGTCGTTATTTGGATTTGATTGACACCACCTTGCTTTTTGGTGACCCATCAATGAAAATGCAAACTCAGTTGACTGCAATTTATGATGAATATGAGCTTGATTCGAACACAA
>CAYVOY010000058.1:0-7891 GCA_964453395.1 uncultured Anaerolineaceae bacterium | reverse complement strand
GGCCTACGATAAATTTTTTGTCGGCTAAAGATTATTAAGTTTTTAGATTTGGGGTATGGGCAGGTCCCAGGCACGATGGGTTAATGATCCCGACAGAACAAGTGCCAAAAACAACTAAGCAGGAAGCCGGTTTAGCTTTCATATACTCTTCTTACTTGACAAGCTGAAGCATGGCTCTTATAGTTAAGCGCTCTTAACTAATTTGCGAGAAACTATGGACGAAACATTTTTTAACTCTTTACTTGAATTGAATGAAATCATTGGGCGGCGGTCTTTTATGCACCGCTCTCAATTTCTCCAGGAAAACAATCTGTCAAACAGCCAGATGATGAGCCTTTTTCATTTGCTGCACAACAAAAGTGTATCACTTAATAACCTGGCAAACTGTTTAGGTATATCACGCCCTGCTGTTTCACAGTTAGTTGATAAGCTGGTTCGTTCAGGCTTGGTTGAACGAATTCCCAACCCAGAGGACAAACGAGGAAAGCTGCTCGAATTGACCGATAAAGGAATGGAATTGACGGAAAAAGGCAAATTAGTCAATCACAAATTGGGTTTGGACTTAGTTAATTCGCTAACAGAAGATGAGTTGCCAATCATCCAAAAATCGATTGAAATTATCCTCGAAAAATTAAACCCAGATTATTCACAAAGAGAAAATCTTTTTTAAAGGTAGAAAACATATGCTTAGATTAAAAAAATACATACTTCCTTACTGGAAAAGCATCCTCCTCACGGCTTTGTTGGTTGTCGTGGTGGCGTCGGCTGACCTTTCTTTACCCGATTTGATGTCTCAAATCGTCAATGTTGGTATCCAACAGCAAGGTATCGAAAGCAAAGCTCCCGGTGCAATCAGCCAGGGAACGATGCAATCCCTTCAATATTTACAAAGTGAAGAAGACTATCAAGCCATCCTGGATGACTATGACTTGCTCCAACCCGGCTCTGCCGAAGCAAAAGCTAACGAAGCAAAGTACCCTTTGCTGAAGGATGAGGCGGTTTACGTCCTGAAGCCAATTGAGGATGATGCCAAGGAAGTGCTTGAAGAGCATATTTCCAAACCAATGATTTTTATCCAAATCCTGGATTTGCTTCAAAACAATCCCGAACAGGCAAAGCAATACCTGGGTGAAAGCCTTCCTCCCGAAGTTGCCAACATCCCTAAGGATGCGAGCCTTGTGCAACTGCTTGGAATGATGCCCGAAGAGCAAAAAGAAACGCTGATAAAAACTTTCGATGAGCGAATGACCGCTCTGGAAGGTTCGATTTTAGATCAGTTAAGCGTTTCATCGGTTGCCATGGAATACCAACGCCTCGGGATGGACATGGAGAAAAACCAAAACCAGTACATCCTCAAAACCGGTGGCAGCATGCTTTTGGTCGCCGTAATTGCTGTGATTGCCTCCCTCGCTGTCAGCTTTCTCGCATCGCGAACAGCAGCTGGGATCGGCCGTGATGTCCGTGCGGCAGTTTTTAACAAAGTTGAAAACTTCACCGCAGCTGAATTTGAGAAATTCTCAACCGCATCCTTAATTACTCGCACCACTAACGACGTCTCCTCTGTCCAAATGGTGGTTTTTATGATTATGCGAATGGCATTCCAGGCACCTATGATTGGCACGCTCGGCGTTGTTCATGCACTCGGTAAAAGCCCGGGTATGTGGTGGACAATTGCTCTGATGGCCGCCCTGCTTCTGATGTTGGTTGGAATCATTTTCTCTCAGCTTACACCGAAATTTAAGATTGTTCAGAAATTAGTTGACCGCTTAAATTTGGTGATTCGGGAAGATCTTTCCGGTTTGCTGGTTGTCCGCGCTTTCAATAAAGAAGATTTCGAAGAAAAGCGTTTTGACAAAGCAAACAGCGACGTAAGGGACAACCAAATTTTCATCGGCCGCGTAATGGCTTTTGCTTTTCCCTTTATGAATATCATCATGCAAGGCGCTCAGGTTTTAATCATTTGGGTCGGAGCCAGTTTTGTTGCCCAAAGCTCAATGCAGGTTGGCGATCTAATAGCTTTCATGCAATACGCCATGCAAATATTCTTCTCCTTTATGCAACTTTCAATGCTCCTCATCATGATCCCTCGGGCTGCTGTTTCCGGGGATCGAATTGCTGACGTTTTGGAAACGGAATTTGTGATTAAAGATCCGGTTGAACCTCAAGATTTAGCTCAACCGATTAAAGGCTTGGTTGAATTCCACGATGTCGATTTTCGCTATCCGGACGCAGAGGCGGATGTCTTACACGATATCAACTTCAGAGCAGAACCGGGCAAAACTACCGCCATTATCGGTTCAACCGGTTCCGGCAAGTCAACCTTGATCAATTTGCTGCCGCGTTTCTTTGATGTTAGCAAAGGCGCAATCAC
The DNA here is from genome assembly GCA_964453395.1 of uncultured Anaerolineaceae bacterium. Classification (GTDB taxonomy): domain Bacteria; phylum Chloroflexota; class Anaerolineae; order Anaerolineales; family Anaerolineaceae; genus Mesolinea. The sequence goes on along the minus strand of CAYVOY010000058.1, from coordinate 5,520 downwards.
AATTGATGGGGTTGATATTCGCGGTATCACTCAGAAAGAATTGCGCGATACAATCGGTTTTGCACCTCAGAGAGGGCTGCTTTTCAGCGGTACAGTTGAAAGCAACCTCAAGGTCGGCAAAGCTGATGCAACTGAAGCGGAAATGATTGAAGCAATCGAGATTTCTCAGGCTGCCGATTTTGTTCTGAACAATGAAGACGGTTTGAATATGGAAATTGCACAAGGCGGAAGCAACGTGTCAGGCGGTCAAAAACAACGGCTTTCAATCGCCCGAGCAGTAGTTAAGCGCCCGCCAATATTCATTTTTGATGACACTTTTTCGGCTCTCGATTACAAGACTGATGCGATATTGCGCGCTGAGTTAAATAAAAAACTTGAAGGCAGTACTGTTTTGATCGTCACCCAACGCGTGGCAACTGCCAAAAATTCTGACCAAATCCTCGTTTTGGATAACGGTCGCTTAATTGGAAAGGGCAAGCATGATGAGCTGATGAAAACTTGCGAAACCTACCACGAAATTGCCAGTTCTCAGCTCAGTGAGGCGGAGTTAGCATGAGTAACAACACACAATCTACAGATAAAAATAAAGCTCCGGTCAGCAATCGACCACCACAAAGAAGACCAGGCGGTGGACCTGGCGCTTTAATGCCCGGTGAAAAAGCGCGCGACTTTAAAGGCACCATGGTCCAGATATTCCAATATTTGGGCGGCTACAAGTGGCCAATTCTGATCACCATGGTTGTCGCAGCTGCTTCAACTATTTTCTCCATTTTTGGACCACGAACTTTGGGACGCGCTACGACCGAACTTTATCAGGGTGTCATGCGCATGGTCCAAAATAACCCGCTCGGGATTGACTTTGCCACCCTTGGCCAAATTTTGCTGCAAGTTCTCTTTTTGTACATAATTTCAGCTCTGCTTGGCTTAATTCAGGGCTATATTTTGTCTCAAATATCTGCCAAAATAAGCTATCAACTGCGAAATGATATTTCCCACAAGATTAACCGCCTCCCCCTTAGTTACTTTGATAAAGTTACCCGAGGTGAAGTGCTATCCCGTATTACAAATGACGTTGACACAATTAGTCAGACGCTCAACGAGAGTCTTTCTCAAATCATCACTTCGGTTACCCGCGTTGTCGGTGTTTTGATCATGATGTTTGGGATTAACATCTGGATGACCCTGATTGGTCTGCTGATGGTACCTTTCTCGATGCTAATCGTTCGCCTCGTAGTGGGAAGGTCACAGAAATATTTCTTCCAGCAACAGGAATATCTTGGTCACATCAACAGTCACATTGAAGAAATGTATGGCGGACACACGGTTATTAAAGCTTTCAATGGTGAAAAAGCGAGCATCGCAAAATTTAAGGAAATAAACGACACGCTCTACAACAGTGCCTGGCGTTCCCAATTCCTGAGCTCCATGATCCACCCCAGTATGCGCCTCTTGAGCAATCTGGGTTATATTGCTGTCACAATTTTAGGCGGCACGCTCGTAATTCGCGGGCAACTGGAGATCGGTAACATACAGGCTTTCAATCAATACTTGCGCTCCTTCCAGGATCCTTTGATGCAGATTGCCAATATCACCAACATCCTCCAGCAAACCGCTGCTGCAGCTGAACGTGTTTTTGAATTTTTGCATGAAGAAGAAATCCCGGCTGATACTGCGAATCCAGTGGTCGTTGATCATGTTGAAGGCGAAGTCGAATTCAAAAACGTCCGCTTTGGTTATGACCCAAACCAGCCGGTTATCAAAAACTTTTCCCTTGAAGTTGAACCCGGTCAGCAAATTGCGATTGTCGGGCCAACCGGTGCCGGAAAAACCACATTGGTTAAGTTGCTGATGCGTTTTTACGACATCGACAGCGGCGAAATTTTGATTGATGGTGTCAACATTGATCAATTTACCCGCAACGACCTGCGCAGCAAATTTGCCATGGTTTTGCAAGACACCTGGCTTTTCAACGGCACAATTCGCGAGAATATCCGCTACGGTCGCCAGGATGCTACTGATGAAGAAGTGGAACACGCAGCCGATTTGGCTTATGCCGATCACTTCACCCGAACCCTGCCCGGTGGCTATGAAATGGTTTTAAACGAAGATGCCAGCAACGTCTCCGCCGGACAAAAGCAGTTGCTCACCATCGCAAGGGCGGTTTTGGCAGACCCGGCTATTCTGATTTTGGATGAGGCGACCAGTTCTGTCGATACTCGAACGGAAGTCTTAATTCAAAAAGCCATGGATAAGCTGATGAAAGGCCGCACATCCTTCGTGATTGCCCACCGCCTTTCAACCATTCGCAACGCAGACCGGATTTTGGTCTTAAAAGATGGCGATATCGTTGAGCAAGGCACGCATGACGAGCTCTTGGCAGCCAAGAGTTTCTATGCTGAACTGTACAACAGCCAGTTTTTGACCCAAATCGATTCTTAATTAAGATAGAACGGGGGGCAGGGATCACCCTGTCCCCCATTACAAATCCCTGTTTCCTGCTTTTCTGTTTCCTTTTTCCTGCTTTTCTGTTTTCTTTTTCCTGCTTTCTTGTTTCCTTTTTCCTGCTTTCCTGTTTCCTTCTTTCCTGTTTCCTGCTTTCCTTTTTCCTGTTTCCTTTTACCTGCTTTTCTGCTCTCCATTTAATCGTTATAATAGTGCAGACTTAAAAATAGAGAAATCATTATGAGAAAAATCGCAACAACCAAAATTAACTCGAAAATATTCACAGCCTTGGCAATTTTGCTAAGTCTTGTTATTCTGCAATCATGCAGCTCAAATGAAGCAGCCATCCCAACCGAGACGGCAGAAATTGTGACGCCGACCGCAAGCTTAGTTCCAAGTGCGACAGCTACGCCTACAGCAAGCCCCACTGCAACACCCGAACCGACCCCCACCAAAGCCTATAAATCCGGAGAACTCGAAATTCGGGAACAAGATGGCATGGAAATGGTCTATGTTCCGGCCGGCAGCTTTGAAATGGGCAGCAATTCTGAATTTACCGACGAAGAACCGCTCCGTCAGTTAAGTTTGGATGCGTTTTTCATCGATAAATACGAAGTTAGCAACGCTCAATATCAAGAATGCCTAAGTGCAGGCGCTTGTACCGAACCGGGCAACCTCACTACCCCCAGCCAGGAAAGCTACTTTGCAAACCCTGATTTCGCTGATTATCCGGTTGTCTATGTCGACTGGGCACAAGCCCAAGCCTATTGCCAATGGGTCGGCGGAGATTTGCCCACCGAAGCACAGTGGGAAAAAGCCGCCCGTGGAACAGACGGACGCCAATTTCCCTGGGGTAATGAAGGACCCGACACCCAATTCACTTTTGGTGCAGAAGATTTCCCTACCGACTACGCCAATTTTGACGACTATGAAGGCGATTTAACGCCGGTTGGCAATTATCCAAACGGTGCCAGTCCCTATGGTGCCCTGGATATGGCAGGCAATGTTTGGGAATGGACGCGCGATTGGTATGGCGCCTATGACGGTGCCGAAAGAAAAAATCCAGGCGGGCCGGAAAGCGGCACAGATAAAGTCGTCCGCGGAGGTGCTTTTGATTTTGGTGCCTGGAGCATCCGCACGACCTATCGCGGAAAACAAAGCCCCGACTATCAAAACTACCGACAAGGCTTCCGCTGCATGGTCCTGCCCTAAACACAGCAAGGCAACGGCAATATTTGAGCGCTGGTTGAAACTAATTTTTAGCAAGGCAAAAGCAATTTGTAGGGCGAGCTTGAATGGGCTATAGGCTTTGTGCCTGTTAAGCGTTGCGCCCATTCAATACCACTCACTTCATTCGGGTACGTTGCCCGCCTGCCTCACTAAAATGGGAAACTCGGGTACTAAAGCTTAAATATTGCATACAATATCCGTATTATTTGCATTCCACCCTCTTTTTAGGTTATAATTTTCACAATCACTAATGGTTACAAAGGCCAACAGTTTTTCTAACAACAAAACTGAACAGGTCTCTATATAAAATGCCTTGTAAGCTTTGAAGGCATACAATCAATTAACGGCTCTCTACTCGAAAGGAGAATTCTACAATGGAAGAAACCAGACCTTATGTATCATGGGAATTGATGAACGCATTCCTCATCGACGCCTTCGCTGGCTACGGTGTTCCCAGAGAAGATGCAGTAATTTGCGCGGATGTACTGCTCGAAAGTGACCGTCGTGGCATTGAAAGCCACGGTGTAAATCGCTTCAAACCTATCTATATTGACCGCATCGTAGCAGGCATTCAACAGCCTGTGACCAAGATTGATATCCTCAAAGAAACTGCAACAACAGCCGTGCTAGATGCCAACGATGGCATGGGCGTGGTTGCCAGCTCTCGCGCTATGGAAATGGCAATCGATAAAGCCCGTAAATTTGGCATGGGCATGGTGGCAGTCAAAAATTCAACTCACTATGGCATCGCCGGATATTGGGTGTCGATGGCGACCAATGCCGGTATGCTTGGCATTACCGGGACCAACGCCAGGCCCTCAATCGCTCCTACCTTTGGTGTCCAAAATATGCTCGGGACCAATCCGATGACCTTCGGCTTCCCGACCGACGAAGAATTCCCCTTCTTGTTTGACGCGGCGACCTCCATCGTCCAGCGTGGAAAGATTGAATATTATGCCCGGATTGGCAAAGATACCCCTGCCGGTATGGTTGTTGGATCCGACGGCAAACCCAAAACCGACAGCGAACAAATTCTTAAAGACCTTGTGTCAGGTGAGGCTGCCCTGGCACCGCTTGGTGGCATTGGCGAGGAGATGGCGGGTTATAAGGGTTACGGCTTTGCAACCGCCGTAGAAATCCTGTCTGCTGCGCTGCAAGGCGGTGGTTTTATGAACCAACTCACCGGAATCGGTGAACACGGTGAAAAAGTGCCTTTCAAACTTGGTCACTGGTTCACTGTTATCGACCCCGAAGCCTTCATGGGCTTGGAAACCTTCAAGAAAACTGCCGGAGACATTCTGCGCGAACTGCGGGCATCCAGAAAAGCTCCCGGTGCAGAACGCATCTACACCGCCGGCGAAAAGGAATATCTCGTTTGGTTGGAACGGAAAGATAAAGGCGTTCCTGTCGGAGAAGCTGTTCAGAAAGAAATTCTGGCGGTTCGTGACGCTCTTGGCCTGGATTACGTCTTCCCCTTTGAGGAGTAATCATGAACTACGCCGAGGAATCATTGAAAAAACACCGTGAATGGCGCGGCAAGATTGAAGTTGTTGCCACCGTTCCGGTCACCAATAAGAACGACTTGTCCCTCGCCTATACACCCGGTGTGGCACAGCCCTGTCTGGAAATCCAAAAGGACATCAACCAGAGCTACGAGCTGACCCGCCGCTGGAATATGTGCGCGGTGGTTACCGATGGCAGCGCAGTTTTAGGGCTGGGAGACATCGGCCCTGAAGCCGGAATGCCTGTGATGGAAGGCAAATGTGTCCTCTTTAAATCTTTTGCAGGCGTTGACGCTTTCCCGATTTGTATTAAGAGCAAGGATGTTGATGAAATCGTCAACACCGT